>CAYNHD010000295.1:0-5154 GCA_964396775.1 uncultured Thermoflexus sp.
CCGCGCAGCGTGGGGGAAGGGGCTGGGGGATGGGGGGCATTTGTGGGTAACGCATAGCCGTGCATGGAGAGAGGAAGGTGAGGCGTGTCAGCGCCGAGCGGGGGTGAGGGGAAGAGCAGCACCAGGACGCTGCTCGCACCTCCCAACCCATGACTGCTGACTCCCGTCTCCTGACTCTCAACCAACCGAGATGCAACCGGTGAAGCTGATTCTGACCCACGACAACGCCGACTTCGACGCTATGGCGTCGCTGCTGGCCGCGCACCTGCTGGACACCGAGGCGCTGCCCGTGCTGCCCGCGCGCGTCAACCGCAATGTCGAGCAGTTCCTGAACCTCTACGGCACGGAGCTTCCCTTTGTCCGGCGGGGCGACCTGCGGCGCGGCGCGCCTGTCGAGAGCGTCACCGTCGTGGACACGCAGAGTTTCTCCACCGCGCGCGGGATGCGCCCGGAGACGCCGGTGCATTTCATTGACCACCACCCGCTTTCCCGCGAATTGGAGGCCAACTACACCTTCACCGGCGACCCGGTGGGGGCGGCGACGACGCTGCTCGTCGAGCAGATTCACGCCCAGCAGATCAGCATTGCCCCGCTCCAGGCGACGCTGCTGCTGCTCGGCATCTACGAAGACACTGGCTCGTTGCTCTATGGCACGACGACCGCCCGCGACGCGCGCTGCGCTGCCTGGCTGCTCGACTGCGGGGCCGATCTAGACGTGGTGCGCGAGTTCCTGGCCCACCGCCTGACGCCGGAGCAGCGCGAATTGTACGAGCACCTGCTGGAGCGCACTGAGACGCACGTCGTCAAGGGGCACGCTATCTTGCTGGCGACCGCCGTCACGCGCACGCCGGTGGACGAGATCGCCACGCTGGCCCACAAGCTGCGCGAGCTGTATGAGCCGGCGGCGGTCTTCGTGCTGGTGCAGCTCAACGGCGACATCCAGCTTGTGGCGCGCGGCACCACTGACGCCCTGGACGTGTCGGCCATCGCCCGGCGCTTCGGCGGCGGGGGGCACGGGCGCGCGGCGGCGGCGCTCATCCGCGCGCGCCGGCTCGACGACGTGCGCGCCGAGATTCTGCGCGTGCTGCCGGAGATCATCGTCCCCTCTGTGCTGGTCGCCTCGCTGATGTCCGTCGGGGCGCAGACGGTGCGCGCCGACGAGCGCATCACCTCGGTCGTAGACCGGATGCAGCGCACTGGCCACGAGGGTTTTCCGGTGGTGGAGGAGGGGCGCATCGTCGGGCTGCTGACGCGCAACGCTGTTGACCGGGCGATGAGTCATGGCATGGGCCACCGCCGCGTGCGCGAGATCATGGAAGCGGGCGAGATCACCGTGCAGCCCACTGACTCCATCGAGGTCTTGCAGCAGCGCATGATGCGCTCTGGCTGGGGGCAGATTCCCGTCGTAGACGAGCGCGGCGCGCTGCTGGGCATTGTTACGCGCACCGACCTGATCAAGCGTTGGGGCCAGCACCCCGACGATAGCCGCCGCGAAGACACCTTGCGCCGGTTGCAGGCGGCGCTCGCGCCGGGCATGTGGCGGCTGGTGGAGGCAGTGGCCCGCCAGGCGCAACAGCAGCGCGTGGGGCTGTACATCGTCGGCGGCTTCGTGCGCGATCTGCTGCTCGGCCAGCCGACGCACGACCTCGATCTGGTCGTCGAGGGCGACGCCATCGCCCTGGTGCAGGCTATCCGCGCCACCTACGGCGGCGATATGCGCAGCCATGCCCAGTTCGGCACGGCCAAGTGGCTGCTCGACGAGAAAGTTGCCCAGGCCCTTGGCGGCCTGCGCGACGAAAACGGCTGGCCGGACTTCATAGACTTCGCCTCGGCGCGGCGCGAATTCTACGAGCAGCCGACCGCGCTGCCTACCGTCCAGCGCGGCTCGATCAAGCCTGACCTGTATCGCCGCGACTTCACCATCAACACCCTGGCTATCCGCCTGTCGCCGGAGCCAATGGGCGAATTGCTCGACTTCTACGGGGGCGAGCAGGACCTCAAAGACGGCGTCATTCGCGTGCTGCACAGCCTCAGCTTCGTGGACGACCCCACGCGAATGCTGCGCGCCGTGCGCCTGGAGCAGCGTCTTAACTTTCGCATCGAGCCGCGCACCGAAGAGCTGATCCACAGCGCGCTCGGCCTGCTCGACCGGGTCAGCGGCGACCGCATCCGCCACGAGCTAACCCTGATCCTGGCCGAGCTTCAGCCGCTGCGCGCGCTGGCCCGCCTGGAGCGGCTGGGGATTCTGGCCGCCCTGCACCCGGCCCTGCACCTGGACGACTGGGCGCGCTCGGCCTTCTACGCGGTACGCTACGCCCGCGAGCACCACCCCTGGCCGTCGCTGGCCCAGTTCAACAACTGGACGCTGGCCACCTTCTCGCTGTTCACCAGCCGATTGCCCCAGGACGAGCTAGAGGCATTGGGGCGGCGGCTCCAGTTCTCGCGCGTCTACCTCAATCACCTGCACGACGCGCGCGCCGCCATCGCCCTGCTGCCGGAATTAAGCCGCGAGCAGCCTCCGAGCGAGATCGTCCGGTTGCTGGAGCCGCTCGATGAGGTCGGCTGGCTGGCGGCATGGGCCGCCGCGACCGAAGCGACCGCCCGCGACCAGATCGCCCGCTTCGCCGGGACGTGGCGCTATGTCAAGCCAACCCTCGGCGGGCGCGACATCCAGGCGCTGACCGGGATCAAGCCGGGGCCGGTCTATGGCGAGCTATTGGGCCGGCTGCGCACGGCCTGGCTCAACGGCGAGATCGCCACGCCGGACGAGGAGAAGGCCCTGCTGCTGCGCCTGGTCGAGGACTTGCACGCGCCGGGCGGTGAGGCCCCTGCCTGACAGAGCAGGTTGTTGGTAATTGGTTTCTGGTTGTTGGTAAAGACTGCTTCGCGCTCCATACATCCTCTACCAACAACCAAGAACCAAAAACCAACAACCACCAACCAACCACCGAGCCAAGATTAGAGATTGCTTAGAAAGCCGCAGAAAACATGCGTTCGGCTTGTCAAGATTCTTTAATCCTGTATGATTTCTCCATTCATTCGTCCGCACTGTACAGCAGTGCAGGCAAGCAAAGGAAAGCGAAGCGCGTATGGCAGCCGTCTCCACCCAGTTACAGGCCCGGTTAGTGCGCTGGCGCGGGGGTCAGCATCCCACCCTGGACGCGATCACCCGCCTGATGCACGAGGAGCGCCTGCGGCCTTATGTCTGGGTGAACGCGCCCAACTGCCGCTATCCCGTGCGCAGTCACGGCTACGCCAAAACGATCTTCTGCGTGCAAGGCTCGCTGGAGATCGTCATCCCCGATGCCAGACATCGCATCACGCTGGGGGCCGGCGACCGGCTCGACCTGCCGCGCGGGATGCGCTACAGCACCATCGTCGGGCCGTCCGGCGCGCAGTGCGTCGAGGGCAGCCCCGCCTGATGCAGAGGGCATCCTTCAGAGATTGTTGCGGAAGTCCTGCCCTGCGGCTTTGCCTCACCCGCAAGTCCCCTCTCGGCGCAAAGAGAAGGTTTTCGCAATTCGCAATCCGCAATCCGAATTCCCAATCCCTCTCCACACACAGCGATAGGCTTCAGGGCAGGCCGTCGAGCCAGCCCTCCGGCAGGGCGATCAGGTACGTCTCCACTTCCGCCGTGCCGTAATACTCCCAGTTGGACGCGAACAGCAGCCGCGTGAAGTCGCGGTTGACCGTGACCTGCGGCTCGGCGAAGTAGTCTTCTTCTGTCTCGCCCCGAATCGAGTGGTGGTGAGCGAGCTGCACCACGCGCGGATCGGGCGTCAGCTCCAGGGCGAAGACGGTGCCCACCATCCAGAAGGGATTGGCGAAGTCCCGCGAAGGGGCTTCGGGCTGCACGGATACTGCCACCCAGCCAGGGCGAGCGGCAGCGCGCCCGGAGATATGCAGGCCAAAGACGCCAGTCGAGAAATCCATGTCCAGCAGCGGCGTCACCTGGCCCGTTTCCAGGTCAACCATGGCGATCTGGTCAGTGTCAATCTCCTGGTAGACGTAGACTTCCCGCCCGTTGGCGTCGAGCGCCAGGTCGCCGTGCCCGATGATGCGCACGACGCCCCGGCCCTGCGCCAGATCGCGCGTGTAGACCATCGCGCCGCACGGGGCTTCGTAGGTGCCCAGCGTGCCCGGCTCGCAGTATTCGAACATGGCGAACACATAGGTGCCCAGCGGCGAGATGCTCACGTTGTCCGGCTCGTTCTGCTCGCCGTGCGGGACGGTGTACTGGCCCAGAATCGCCCCAGTCTGCCAGTCGTAGGTGATCAGCCCGCGCGTGATGAAATCCTGATCCTCGACCATGAACGCATCATAGCGCCCGTCGAAGGAGGGGCTGCCTTCCCAGCGCCGCCAGATGAAGGTGGCGTTCCACGCCGGCGGCAGTTCCCCGGCAAAGTCGTGGGCCAGCGTCGCGCGCACGTCGAAGCCGTCGCCGCGTGGCATCAGGTCGGCGGTCATGATCTGCGGCAGGCCGTCCACCCACAGGCTGTAGCTGAAGCGGTGCGGGTCGCGCGCGTCCCAGCGCGGCTCGTCAATAGCCGTAGGGCCTTCGATCTTCTGGATGGGAGCGAGCGTGCGCGCATCGTACAGAAGCCAGTCGCCCTCGACGCTGCGCAGCATGATCAGCGTTTCGTCGGCGTTGAACGCCTGCACGCGCGAATATTCGTTCTTCAGGCCGGGCAGCGGCACGTCGAAGTCGCTGAGCCGGTCGGTCACGCGCACCAGGCACGTCCCAAAGGCCGGGTCGAGCCATGCCTGGCGAGCGGCGGGCATGTCACCGCCCACAGGTGTGGGGTGGCTCGATGTTCCCAGGATCGGGGTGTAAGCGGCCAGCAGGTCGGCACAGGCGGCCAGCGGGTCGGCCTGGGCAGAGGCAGGCAGCGCCGCGCCGGATGCGAGCAGCACGGCCAGCACGAGCAGAACCGTCATGTGGTGTCTCATGATGCGCTCCTTGGGGTTAATGGGGGCGGTGAGGGCGTGGCGCGGCGGGGATTATCTACAGTATACGCGCATTTCGGGCATGACAGAGGCTAAACAGGCGGAATGTCTTCCGGTGGGGGGGTGAGGTAAGGCACTGCGTGCGCGCTGCGAGTGCCCTGCAACCGGTCCGCGAACAACCTGTTGCCAGGGGAGGTCATGACTATT
>CAYNHD010000296.1:0-5085 GCA_964396775.1 uncultured Thermoflexus sp.
CCTGGCTTTGCTGGGGGAAGGGGCCGGGGGATAGGGGCGTTCTGGCGATTGCCTGACAACTTGTTCGTGGACCCTTGCTGGGGGCGAGGTTCTCTGCACTGATGTTCTGCTGGCTGCACGACCGTCGAGGCACGTCCAGGCTGCTGAGCGCGGCGAAGAGGGGGATCGGATGACATTCCGTGTGCTGGTCACCGCGCGGTCGTTCTGCACGACGGACGGGCCGCACCATGAATACCTGAGCAGGAATGGTTGCGCCGTTGATCTGCGCTCGCCCGATCACCCATTGAACGCGGCGGAACTGGCCGCGCTCATCCCCGGCTACGACGGCGTGATCCTGGGGCTGGACGCCTGCGACTCCTCGGTGATCGCCGCCGCCGACCGGCTGCGCGTCATCTCGCGCTACGGGGCCGGCTACGACAAGGTGGATATTGAGGCGGCGACCGCGCGCGGCATCGCCGTGACGACCACGCCCGGCGCCAACCGCATCGCCGTCGCGGAACTGGCCATCGGGCTGATCTTCAGCCTGGCCCGGCGCATCCCCCAGGTGGCCGCCAACGCCCGTAGTGGCGTCTGGGCGCGGGCGCAGGGCTGGGAACTGGCCGGCAAGACGCTCGGCCTGATCGGGCTGGGGGCGATTGGCCGCGAGGTGGCCCTGCGTGCCGTCGCGCTGGGGATGCGCGTGGTGGCCTACGACCCGTATGTGAAGAGCGAAGTGGAGGGCGTTCGCCTGGTGGACCTTGACACGCTGCTGAAGCAGGCGCACATCGTCTCGCTGCACTGCGCGGTGACGCCCGAAACGGAGAACCTGATCAACGCCGAACGCATCGCCCGGATGCGCGACGGGGCCTATCTGGTCAACACGGCGCGCGGCGAGTTGGTGGACGAGGTGGCGCTGCACGACGCGCTCGTTTCCGGCAAGCTGGCCGGCGCGGCGAGCGATGTCTTCCGCCACGAGCCGCCCGCAGGCAGCCCGCTGCTGGCGCTGGACAACTTCATCGCCACGTTGCACATGGGCAGCACCACCACCGAATCTGTTCTGCGCATGGCCTTCATGTCCGCGCAGAACCTGGTCGCCGTGCTGAACGGCGAGCCATGCGAGTTTGTGCTCAACCCCGCCGCTCTGAAATGAGGATGTGATTGATGACCGCCTACATGTCCCCCTTCACCCATCTGGTCAACCTGGAAGACGGCACGATCCCCACTGCGCCGCTGGTGCAGCAGCGCCGCCTGTCCGACATGCGCGGGCTGTTCGCTGACCCCGCCGCCGAGTACGCGCTGATGAGCGCCAATCCGCTGATCTACGAGGTCTACGAGGCGGCGCAGAACCCGAAGGAAGCCGGGCACCTGCTCTACTCGACGACGATCATCCGCCCTGGCAAAGTCGGCGACGAGTATTTCATGACTAAGGGGCACTACCATGCTAAGGGGGAGTGCGCCGAGCTATATTATGGGCTGCTGGGCGAGGGCTACCTGTTGCTCCAGACGCCGGAGGGCGAAGTGAGCCTGCAGCGCATCGTGCCCGGCGCGGCGGCCTACGTCCCGCCCTACTGGGGCCACCGCACGATCAACACGGGGACGGAGAACTTCGTCTTCCTGGCCGTCTACCCGGCGGACGCGGGCTACGACTACAAGACCATCGCTGAGCGCGGCTTCGCCTCGATCCTGGTCGAGCGCGACGGCGTGCCGGTGCTGGCGCCCAACCCGCGCTACGGGTAGCGGGGAGCGGGGGGACGGAGATCAGACTTCCGAAGTCTCGCAGACTTCGGAAGTCTACAAGGGCGCAGCAGAGCAGCGCCCCTACGTGCACGGCACCTGATCTCATGGGCTGTAGGAAGGGGGGATCATGTTCGCAGGCAATGTGCAGGGCTTTCAGCATCTCGGCTTGCCGGTGACCAACATCGCCCGCTCGCGCGAATTCTACGAGCGGCTGGGCTTCCGCGCTGTCTTTGAGACGACGCTGCCCGCCGAGGGCGGCGCGATCCAGGTGGCCATGCTGGACTTGAACGGGTTCATCCTGGAACTGTATCAGTTGGCGGGCGCGGATCGGGCGGAGATCGCGGCGCGCGGCGACGGGCATGTGGATCACCTGGCGCTCAACGTGGCTGACATCGAACAGGCGTGGGAAGCGGCGCGCGCCGCCGGGCTGACTCCGCTCGAAGAAGCGCCCATGTACCTGCCGTTCTGGGGCAAGGGCTGCAAATACTTCACCGTGCGCGGGCCGGATGGCGAAAAGGTCGAGTTCAACCAGATTTTAGGCTGATGGGGCAGGCTGTTTGTGAAGGGGGACACCCATGACAAAATACATTATTGCGCATGATTTAGGCACCACCGGCAACAAGGCCACTTTGTACGACGCCGATGGCGCGTTGGTCGGCAGCGCGTTCTATGGGTATGGCACCGAGTTCGCGCACACCGGCTGGGCGGAGCAGAACCCGGAAGACTGGTGGCGCGCCGTCTGCGCCTCCACGCAGGAACTGCTGCGCCAGACGAAAGTCCGCCCGGCGGACGTGGCGGTGGTCACCTTCAGCGGGCAGATGATGGGCGCGGTGCCGCTCGACCGCGCGGCGCGCCCGCTGCGCAACGCCATCATCTGGGCGGATCAGCGCGCCGTGCCGCAGGAACGCTGGCTCGGCGAGCGCATTGACCCGGCAGACGTGTACCGCATCACCGGGCACCGGCTCAGCGCGTCCTACTCGCTGAGCAAGATTCTGTGGCTGCGCGACAACCAGCCGGACGTGTACCACGCGACCTACAAGTTCGTCCACGCCAAAGATGCCATCGTCGCCCGGCTGACGGGGAACTTCGTCACCGAGCCGACCGACGCCTCCGGCATGAACCTCTACGACCTGGACTCCTGGGACTGGTCGGCGCGCATCATCGAGGCTGCGGGGCTGGACGCGGACAAGCTGCCCGCGCTGCGCCGCTCGATTGACGTGGTGGGCGAGGTGCTGCCCCAGGTCGCCGAGGAAGTGGGGCTGCCCGCCGGGACGCCGGTGGTCATCGGTGGCGGCGACGGCATGTGCGCGGGCGCGGGCGCGGGCGTGGTGGACGAGGGCGCGGCCTACAACTACGTCGGCTCGTCGTCGTGGATCGCGCTGGCGACGCGCCAGCCCATCTACGATGCGGGCTACCGCACCTTCACCTGGGCGCACCTGGTGCCGGGCATGTACAGCCCGTGCGGCACGATGCAGATGGCCGGCGGCTCGTACCAGTGGACGCGCGATCAACTTGCCCCATTGGAGCGCGAGGCGGCGGGCGCGCTGGGCCTCAGCGCCTACGAATTAATGAACCTCAACGCGCAGAAGTCGCCGCCCGGCGCGAACGGCCTGGTCTTCCTGCCCTACCTGCTCGGCGAGCGCAGCCCGCGCTGGAATCCCCGCGCGCGCGGCGCGTTCATCGGCCTGACGGTGCGTCACACGCGCGGCGACATGGTGCGCGCCGTGCTGGAGGGCGTGACCATGAACCTGCGCGTCATCCTGGAGGCGTTCACGTCGCAGGGAGCGCGCATTGATGCCATGCGCGTCATCGGCGGCGGGGCGCGCGGGCGCTTCTGGAACCAGCTCATGGCCGACATCTATGGCGTGCCGGTGCAGCGCCTGGCCATCCTTGAAGAGGCGACTTCGATGGGCGCGGCGCTGGCCGGCGGCATCGGCGTGGGGCTGTACAGGGACTTCAGCATGAGCCAGACGATGAACGCCATCGCTGAGACCTTCCAGCCCGACCCGGCGGCGCAGGCGGCCTACGCTAAAGTCTTCCCGATCTTCGAGGCGGCCTACCACGCGCTGCTGCCCATTTACGACCAGATCGCCGAGGCGGGGCTGTGAGCGAATCGTCGCTGATCCAGACGGTGACCGGGCCGCTGCTCGCCGCCGACGTGACCCTGGCCGACGGGCACGCCCATGTCTGGATTCAGCCGCCGGACGGCGCGGACCCGGCGGCGCGGCTCGACCTGCACGACGAAGCGGCCATCCGCGCCGAACTGAGCGACTTCCGCGCAGCGGGCGGGACGCTGCTGGTGGATTGCCAGCCCGGTGAGGCCGGGCGCGACGCGCGGGCGCTGGCCCGCCTCTCCGCCGCGACGGGCGTGCAGATCACGGCGACGACCGGCGCGCACCAGCGCAGGTACTACGCGCCGGACTGCTGGCTGTGGTCGGCTTCCGCCGAGGACGCCGCCGCGTACTTCGTCGAGGAACTGACTGTCGGGACGCGCGAGTCCGGCGGGGCGGTGCGCGCGGCGACGATCAAGATCGGCTACGAGGGCGTCATCGCGGGGCAGACGCGCGTCCTGATGGAGGCTGCCGCCGAAGCGTCGCGGCAGACGGGCGCGCTGATCCTGTTCCACACCGAGCGCGGGGCCAACGTTGAGGCGCTGCCCCCCTTCTTCGCCGGGCAGGACGTGCCGGCGGAGCGGCTGTACCTCTGCCACGTGGACAAGCGGCCCGATGTTGGGTTGCACCGCGAGTTGGCCCAGGCGGGCGCGCTGCTCGGCTATGACACGTTCGCCCGCCCCAAGTACGACCCCGACCGCACGACATGGCCGCTGCTGGCCGCGCTGGTCGCCGACGGCCTGGGCAGTCACATCGCCATCTGCCTGGACATGGCCCTGGCTGAAATGTGGCGGCACTACGGCGGCGGGCCGGGACTGTTGTTCCTGCCGGAGCAGATCGTGCCGCGCCTGCGCGCGCTGGGTCTGCCCGCTTCCACTATCCGCGACCTCACGGGAGGCAACATCGCCCGGCGGCTGGTCTGGCGTGCGCCGGGTGCAGAGGAGAGTTTATGACTGACCAGGCCCACGTCCTCGTCCCGCGCCGCGTGCCGACGATGTACTTCATCGGCGTGACCACGCGCCAGTCGTCCATCATGAAGGTGTTCCCCCGCTGGTCGGACGTGCTGGGGTTGGGCGCGGAGATTGACGGCTACGACGCGCCGCTGCACGCCCCGGCAGAGCACTACCGGGCCATTGTCGAGCACATCAAGCACGATCCGCTCTCGATGGGCGCGCTGGTCACGACGCACAAGATTGACCTGCTGGAGGCGACGCGCGACCTGTTCGACTATCTGGACCCCTACGCCAAGCTCTGCGGC
>CAYNHD010000297.1:0-5063 GCA_964396775.1 uncultured Thermoflexus sp.
GGGGATAGAGGTTGAAAGTGCATAACAGGCTCTAGCGCCGCTCTGCTGGCTTCTGCGCGCTGGTCATGGCAGCAAGCTGCGCTTCAAGCTCCGCCCGGCGCTGCGCGGCGGCTTCGTGCCCGGCCTGCAAGGCGCGCTGGTAGCGCCCGCGCAATCCCTCGCGCATGGCGTCGCCGGACCTGGGCGAAAAGAACAGCGCCACTGCCGTGCCAATCGCGCCCCCGCTCAGCACGCCGCCCACAAATGCCAACGCTCGCCGCATGGCTGTTCGCTCCTCATGCTGGAAATCGTCGGTTGTCGGTGACTAGTTTTCAGTGATCAGTAGTCGGTTCTCAGCGATTTTCCCTCAGGCGGAACGCAGCGAACCTGGTACGGACTGCATACTCTGTGCTGCGCCCTATGCCAGACTCCAACTGCCCACTGATCACTAACAACTGACCACCGATCACTGACAACCAACAACCAATCACCAACAACCAATAACCCTTCGCTCTCGCCCGATTATACCTCACCCTTGACACGCCCCGCCCCCGCGCTTAGAATCTGCAACTGAAAAAGACTTTCATTTAAGACGCTTTAACCAATCTATCGCAGCGGATTCTGTACCCTGAATTGCAGCCTGTTGCTTTCGCCCGCAACCTCACCCCCTGACCCCCTCTCCGCTGGCGGGGAGGGGGAAGTTGAGCGCAGCGAAACGGGGGTGAGGTAAATCATTGACAATCAAGGTGAGTTCTGCACGACGAGGCACCCAATGACAGCCGATTTCGACGCGCTGGCCGATCATCTGCGCGAGCATGGGCACAAGCTGACCCAACCGCGCCGCGCCATCCTCAAGACGCTGGTGGCGGCCTCCAAGCCGCTCTCGCCCGCCGAGATTCAAACGCGCGGCCAGGCGTTCTGCGCCGACCTGGGCCTGGTCACCGTCTACCGCACGCTGGAGATCATGGCCGACGTGGGCATCGCACGCCCGGTGCACGTCGTGGATGGCTGTCACGGCTATGTGCTGGCGACGCCCGGCCACACCCATCACGTGATCTGCGAGCGGTGCAACGCGGTGATCGAGATCGCCGGCTGCGAGTTAGGCGAGTTCCTGGAGCGCGTGGCGCAGCGCACCGGCTACACGATCACCGGGCACTGGCTGGAGATTTCGGGCATCTGCGCGGACTGTCAGCAGCATGATAACCCACAGTGAAGGAGCGCAGTTCTGATGCGTCACGTCCGTAACGGTTTGCGTTGCGCAGGGGCGGCGCTGCTCGCCCTGACCCTGCTGGCGGCGCTGGTTCCAGCGGCAGGCGCGCCGGTCTCGGCGCAGGCCGACCGCCTGCGCGTCGTCGCCAGCTTCAGCATCCTGGCCGATGTGGTGAGCCAGGTGGCCGGGGACGCCGCCGAAGTCGAGACCCTTATCCCGCTGGGGGCCAACCCACACGCCTACGAGCCGTCGGCGCGGGACGTGGTGCGGCTGAGCGAGGCCAATGCCGTCTTCGTGGTCGGGCTGAACTTCGAGGAGCGGCTGCTCGATGTCGTGCGCGAGGCGAGCGGCGGCGCGGTCTACGAGCTGTGGGGCTGCCTGCCGGTTCGCCCGGTGATAGCCGGGCTGGACGATCACGGCGAGGAGGCTGCTCACGCGGGCGAAGCGCCGTCCGAGAGCGATCCCGGAGATGCGCTCGACGCTCTGTGCGCGGAGCACGAGGCGGCGGTGCGCGCGGCGTTCGGGCTGGACAATCTGGTGCTTCCCGGCGCGGTGACGCACGCGGACGCGGCCTATGCCAGCGTGCTGGCCGAGGCAGACCCGCATGTGTGGACCGACCCGATCAACGTCGCCCTGTGGACGCTGATGATCCGCGACACGCTCAGCGCCGCAGACCCGGCCAACGCCGCCGTCTATGCCGCCAACGCCCAGGCGTATCTTGAGGAGTTGGCCGCGCTGCACGCCGAGATCGCCGCGCAGATGGCCGTGCTGCCCGCCGAGCGCCGCTTCATCGTCACCAATCACCAGGCGCTCAACTACTTCGCGGCGCGCTATGGCCTGACGCTGGTCGGCGTGGTCATCCCCGGCGGCGGCACGTCGTCCGAGCCATCGGTGCAGGAAGTGCTGGCGCTGATCGAGGCGATCCGCAGCACCAGCGTCCCGGCCATCTTCACCGAGACGACCGTCAGCGAGAGCCTGGCCCAGCAGATCGCCGATGAGTCCGGGGCGGCATTGGTGCGGCTCTACACCGGGTCGCTCAGCGAGCCGGGCGGCCCGGCGGACACTTATCTGGCATACATGCGCTTCAACGCCGCGCAGATCGTCGCGGCGCTAGAGTAGCAGCCCGTCGTCGAACCGAAACCTGGAGGACTCTTATGGGCATTCCGCTGCGTTCCCTGGTTTCTGCCAGAAATAACGGCCCCGATTGCGATGATTCGGCGCCGGTCATGACCGTGCGCGATCTGGCGTCCGGCTACAACGGCCAGCCGGCCATCTGCGCCCTGACCTTCGACGTGTACGCGGGCGAGCGGATCGGCATCGTCGGGCCGAACGGAGCGGGCAAGTCCACCCTGTTCAAGGCGCTGGTGGGGCTGCTGCCGCACCAGGGGGCCATCTCCATTCTGGGCGCGTCGTGCCGCGACAGTCACGGTATGATCGGCTACGTGCCACAGCACGAGGCGATTGACTGGCGCTTCCCGGCGACGGTGTGGGATGTGGTGATGATGGGCCGTGCCCGACAAATCGGCTACATCTTGCCGCCGCGCAAGCGCGATCGCGTGGCCGTGCGCGAGGCGCTGGAGCGCGTGGGCATGTGGGCGCTGCGCCGGCGGCAGATCGGCGAGCTAAGCGGCGGGCAGCGGCGGCGCGTCTTTGTGGCGCGGGCGCTGGCCCAGCGCGCGCGCGTGCTGCTGCTGGACGAGCCGTTCAGCGGCGTGGACGCGGCGGCAGAGACGGACATCTTCCAGGTGCTCGATGTGCTGCGCGACGAGGGCGTGGCTGTGCTGCTGGCTACCCATAACCTGGTGCAGGCGGCGACCCATTATGATAAGCTCATGTTGCTCAACAGCGGGCGCGTGATCGCCTACGGGCCGCCTACGCAGGTCTACACGCCGGACAACCTGGCGGCGACGTTCGGCGAGCGCATCGCCCTGGTCCGTGACGGCGACCGCTACCTGGTCATCCCTGACCAGCCGTGCCATGATCACAACGACGAGAGACACGTTGACCATCACCCGCACAGGATAGCGTCATGACTCGACCCTTGATCTTGCTCTGCAACGATGACGGCATCGCCTCGCCTGGCCTGGCGGCAGCCGCCGCCGCGCTCGCCCCGCTGGGCGACCTGTTGATCGTCGCCCCCAGCCAGCAGCAGTCCGGCATGGGGCGCAGCTTCCCCCAGTTCAACGATGGGCGGCTCTTCCCGGCGACGGTGCGTCACAATGGCCAGACCTGGCCTGGCTATGGGGCCAATGCCTCGCCCGCCCAGGCCATTGACCACGCCGTGCTCGAATTAGCCGACCGGATGCCCGCGCTGGCCATATCCGGCATCAACTACGGCGAGAATGTCAGCACCAGCGTCACCGGCTCCGGCACGGTGGGCGCGGCGCTGGAAGCGGCTTCGTTCGGCATCCCGGCGCTGGCCGTCTCGCTGGAGACCGAGCAGGCGCTGCACTATTCCCACGACGACTCGGTGGACTTCAGCACGGCGATCTACTTCACCCGGCTGTTCGCCGAACGCTGGCTGCACGCCGAGCGCCCGCCGGACGTGGACGTGCTGAAGATTGACATCCCGGCCAGCGCCACGCCCGCCACTCCCTGGCGGCTGGCCCGGCTGGAGCGCGCCCAGTATTTCGTGCCGCTGCCCCCGCTGCGGCGTCGCCTGGAAGACGAAGGGCGCATCGGCTACACGTTCAACGCCAAAGCGATCATGGACGAGCAGTCCGACGCGGCGCTGGTGCGGGCGGGCATCGTCGCCGTGACGCCGCTGACGCTGGACATGACGGCGCGCGTCGCCCCGGAGGTCATGCAGCGGCTGCTGGGCAATGGGGAGGGCGGGCGGCCATGAGCGGGGCCGGTGCACTGACGCCCTGGCTGGCTGAAGCTGGCCTGTGGGAGAGCATACGCCAGGGCTGGGCGACGTTGCTGCTCAACCTGGACAGGCTGCTGCTCGCCCCGCTGGAATACCCGCTGCTGGCGCGCAGCATGGAGGCGGCGATCATCGTCGGGATGGTCAGCGGCGTGCTGGGCACGTTTGTCGTGGTGCGCGGCATGGCCTTCTTCGGCGACGCGCTGGCCCATGCCATCCTACCCGGCGTGGCCTTTGTCTACCAGCGCGCCAACGGCAAGACGGACGATCTGTTCTGGGGTGGGTTGGTGGCGGGCCTGCTCAGCGCGCTGGGCATCGGCTACCTGACGCGCCACGAGAAGATCAAGGAAGACACGGCCATCGGCGTGGTCTTCGCGGCCATGTTCGCCCTGGGCATCGCCATGATCTCGCGCATTGACAACTACGCTGGCGACCTGTCGCACATCCTCTTCGGGCAGATTCTCGGCGTGTCGCCGGGCGACCTGCGCCTGATCGTCCTCTTCGGCGCGGTGGTGCTGGGCGTGGTGGCCCTGTTCTTCAAGGAGTTCATGATCATCTCCTTTGACCCCACGCTGGCCCAGACGCTGCGCCTGCCAACCGAGCGGCTGCGCCTGCTGCTGCTGGTGCTGATCGCGCTGACCATCGTCGTCTCGCTGCAAACGGTCGGGATCGCGCTGATGGTGGCCCTGCTGGTCACGCCCGCCGCGACCGCCCAGTTGATGAGCAAGCGCCTGCTGCCGATGATGCTCATCGCGGCCTTGATCGGCGCGGCGTCGAGCATCATCGGCTTCTACGTGTCCTATCACCAGGACGTGGCAACCGGCCCGGCGATTGTGCTCACGGCGACGGCGCTCTTCGTCTTCGTCTTCGCCGAGCAGCAGATCGGCCAGGCCATCGGGCAGGCGCTCCCCCGCCTGCGCGCAAGACCCGTCCGCCGGTAGGGACGCTGCTCTGCTGCGCCCGTAGGGGCGTATTGCAATGCGCCCTACGATGCCTCACCCCCAGCCT
>CAYNHD010000298.1:0-5052 GCA_964396775.1 uncultured Thermoflexus sp.
CAGAGAAAAGAGCGTATCGAGAGAGTTCTGGTTCTTCTCCGCGTCCTCTGCGTCTCTGCGGTTTAAGCATTCCGCCCCCATCGTGGGATGCACCCTTTGTCAACTCCAGGTTGTTTTCGCGCCCATCCCGTAGTACCTTTGTGGTGACTTCGGACTGCTCACCTTCGGGATGCCGCGCATGGCCACGCTCAACCCCAATCTGCTCACCAAAGACACGCAAGCCGTCCTCGACGACGCGGTGGACATCCTCACCGCCTACGGCAAGACGCTGCTCACGCCGGAGGCGGCGCTGCTGGCCCTCATCCGCAGCAAGAACACGGCGGCGGCGCGCGTCCTGCGCACCTTCGCCGAGCGGCGCGGCGCCGACCTGGAGCGTCTGGAGCGCACGGTCAACCTGGCCGTGCAGAGCCGCCGCGATACCAGCGGCGACCTGACCTACGCCGGGGCGGAGGGTCGCTCGGCGCAGCTTAGCCGGGGGATGGTCATCGCCCTGGACGAGGCGCTCAGCGTCGCCCAGGCGCTCAACGAGCTGACCATTGACACCGATCACCTGCTCGGCGTGATGACCGAGCGCGAAGTGGGCACGGCGGGTATCCTCACCCAGTTCGGCATCACCAAGAGCGCCATCCGCGACCAGCTGACCACCTCGGCGACGAGCGCCAGCGTCATCCGCCGCACCGACACCGAGATCAGCGCCGATATGGTTGCGGCGGCGCAGTCGGGGTCGTTGCAGGCGGTCTACTTCCGCGAAGACCTGCTGCGCGATCTGATCCAGATGCTCAGCCAGACGGTCAACCGCCACGTGATCCTGGTGGGGCCGGACGGCGTGGGCAAGCGGGCGCTGGCTTACAGCCTGGCCCTGCTCATCGCCGAGGGCAAAGGGCCGCAGCGCCTGCGCAACCTGGTGCAGATTGACGAGCGGGCGCTGCTCGATCAGCCGGACAAGGCGGTGGACAGCGGCCTGCGCCGGGCGAAGGGCGGCATCCTCTTCATCCCGCACATTCACCGCTTCTTCGGCGGGCAGCTTAAGGCGGAGTTCTTCAAGGCGGCACCGCTGCTGCAAAAAACCTTCCTGGGCGAAGACCCGGTGATCATCGGCTCAACGACGCAGGCACTGTGGGAGGAACGGCTGCGCGGGATCAGCGCCATTGTTGAGAACGCGCAACTGCTCAACGTGCCTCCGGCCACCGTCGAGGAGACGGTCGAAATCCTCAAGGTGCACGCGCCACACATCGCCGCCGACTACGACATTGAGGTGGAGGAGAGCGCGCTGAAAGTCGCCGCGACGCTGGCCCGGCGCTATCTGAGCGGGACGGCGCTGCCGCTCAGCGCCGAGCACCTGATCCACCGTGCCGCCTCGCTGGTCAGCCTGAGCGAGCAGACGCACCTGGCCTTCCGCCAGGAAGTGGCCGACTCCGCGCTCGACGCCGAAGACGTGACCCTGGCCGCCGCGCAGATGACCGGCATTCCTGTCAGCAAGCTGGGCCAGGACGAGCGCACCAAGTATGCCAGCATGGTCGAGCACCTGCACGAGCGGATCATCGGCCAGGACGAGGCCGTGATGGCGCTCAGCCGGGCTGTGAAGACGGCGCGCGTGGGGCTGAAGGACCCCCGGCGTCCCATCGGATCGTTCCTCTTCCTGGGGCCGACGGGCGTGGGCAAGACGGAACTGGCGAAGGCGCTGGCCGAGTTCATGTTCGGCAGCGAAGACGCCATGCTGCAACTGGACATGTCCGAGTACATGGACGAGAACACGGTCAGCCGGCTGATCGGCGCGCCGCCCGGCTACGTGGGCTACGAGGGCGGCGGGCAGCTCACCGACCGCGTGCGCGAGCAGCCCTACATCGTCGTGGTGTTCGACGAGGTGGAGAAGGCGCACCGCCGCGTGCTCGACGTGCTGTTGCAGGTGATGGAAGAGGGCCGCCTGACCGACGGGCAGGGCAACGTCGCCAACTTCAGTGAAGCGGTGATCATCATGACCAGCAACGTGGGCGCGCCGCTGCTGGCGACGACGGCGATTGACGACGAGATACGCGAGGAAGTGATGGAGGAGGTACGCGAGTCGTTCCGCCCCGAATTCCTCAACCGCATTGACGAGATTGTGATCTTCCACCCGCTCAACGACGAGCACCTGGCCCAGATTCTCGATCTGATGCTCAAGAAGGAAAACCAGTTGGCGGCTGAGCGCGGTTTGTCGCTGGAGTTCACGCCCGACGCCAAGCAGTGGATGCTCGCCCAGAACGATCACCCGGAGTGGGGTGCGCGCCCGCTGCGGCGCATCATCCAGCGGCACGTGCGCGAGTCGCTGGCCGATTACCTGCTGAAGGAGAATCCGAAGCCGGGCACGACGGTGACCATTGACGCCGACCCGTCCGGCATGCGGCTGGCCTTCGCGGTGAGTTGAGTTTTGGCGCGACCGACAGGCGCTGGGAGTCAGTCTTCGCGCAGCGCCTGTGTTTTTTCCTGCGGGTTCCCTCACGGTATAATGCGCGCAGGGCGAGATGGATGAGCACAGCCATCTGGCAGAGTCGTGCCCGGCTCGTGTGAAGTGGAGATAAGACAATGGCGCAGGTTCCAACAGCAGTCTTTCGCAAGTACGACATTCGCGGCTCGGTGGAAGGGCCGGACGCGCAGCTTACGCCGGGGCTGGCCCGGCTGGTCGGCCAGGCGTATGGCACCTACGTGCAGCGCGAGTTGGGTCTGACCCAGGTGTTCGTCGGCGGCGACAACCGCCTGTCCACGCCGCCGCTCAAGGACGCCATCATCGAGGGGCTGCTGAGCACCGGCCTGCGCGTGACCGACATCGGCCCGGTGATGACGCCCACCGTCTACTTCGCTTCCTCGGCGCACGAACGCGCTGGAGGCATCATGGTCACCGGCAGCCACCTGACCACCCAATACAACGGGATCAAGATGGCCTATGGCCGTCTGGCGTTGGCTGGCGAGCAGATTCAAGACCTGCTCAAGCTGATCCTGGCCGACGATTTCATCACGGGGGCGGGCGAGCGACGCACCGACCTGGCGATGGCCGACCGGCACATGGACGTGATCCAGCACAAGGTGACGATGGGGGGCCGCAAGCTGAAGGTGGTGGTGGATGCGGGCAACGGCCTCAGCGGCACCTTCGTCCCGCCGGTGATGCGCGACCTGGGCGTGGAGGTAATCTGCCTTTTCTGCGAGCCGGACGGCACCTTCCCCAACCACCTGCCCAACCCCGAAGACCCGGAACTGACCAAAGACCTGGAAGCTGCCGTCGTCCAGCATGGGGCGGACTTCGGCATCGGCTTCGACGGGGACGCCGACCGCTGCGGGCTGATTGACGAGCACGGCCATCATGTGGCCGCCGACCGCCTGCTGGCGATCCTGGCCCGCGATCTGCTCTCGCGGCACCCTGGCACGCCGGTCGTCTTTGATGTCAAATCGAGCCGGGTGCTGCCCGATGTCATCCGCCAGCACGGGGGCAAGCCGGTGATGTGGAAGGCCGGGCACAGCCTGATGAAGCAGAAGATAGCCGAAGTCGGCGCGCTGATCGGCGGCGAAGTCAGCGGGCATATGTTCATCGGCGAGGACTACTACGGCTTCGACGACGCGCCGCTGGTGGCGCTCAAGGTGCTGGAGCTGTTCAGCAAAACCGACAAGTCGCTCTCGCAGATGCTGGCTGAGATTCCGACGCTGATGGCCACGCCGGAGATCATCATGGCCGCGCCGGACGACGTGAAGTTCAAGATCATTGATGCGGTGCGCGACCGGCTGCAGGATAAGTACGAGGTGATCACGGTGGACGGGGCGCGCGCCGAGTTTGAGCACGGCTGGGGGCTGGTGCGCGCCAGCAACACGCAGCCGGCGATCACCATGCGCTTCGAGGCGCATACACGAGAGCAGCTTGTCGAGTACATGCGGCGCTTCGACGCCCTGCTGGACGATTACCCACAGGTGGATCGCAGCGAGCTACGCAAGCAGATCGCGGCCTTCAGCGCGTAGAGGGGCAGGCGTGGGTCTGTCAGGGTGCGCGGAAGGTGCCCAGGCGAACGGGACGGCAGGGGAGGGTTTCCAAACCCTCCCCTACCCGCGCCACCCTTGAGACAACATGAGCGTTTGATGAGTACCACCCTGCCAAGCGCCTCACGGCGTGGTATAATGCCGCGCTGACACGAACCGAGGAGAAGCTCACCGTTGGTAAGTCCCCTGGACTGGCTGCTGGGCCTGTTTTCGCTCGACATTGGCATTGACCTGGGCACGGCGAACACGTTGGTCAGCGTGCGCGGCAAGGGCATTGTGATCAACGAGCCGTCCTACGTCGCCATCGAGCGCAAGACGCGCCGCCCGATCAGCGTGGGGCGCGAAGCCAAAGAGATGTTTGGCAAGACGCCCACCTCCAAGTACATGGTGGTGCGCCCCCTGCGCGACGGCGTGATCAGCGAGTTCGAGATCACCGAAGCCATGCTCGACTACTTCATCCGCAAGGCCCACGAACAGAACTGGGTGCCGATCCCGCGCCCGCGCGTGGTGGTGGGCATTCCGTCCGGCGTCACGGAGGTCGAGAAGCGCGCCGTCTACGACGCGACGATCAGCGCCGGCGCGCGCGAAGCCTTCTTGATCGAGGAGCCGGTCGCGGCGGCCATCGGCGCGGGGCTGCCCATCCAGGAGACGCGCGGCAGCATGGTGGTGGACATCGGCGGCGGCACGACTGAAGTGGCCATCTTCTCGCTGGGCGGCATTGTCATCAGCCGTTCGATCCGCGTGGCCGGCGACGAGATGGATGAGGACATCGTGCAATACATGCGCGCCAAGTACAACATGCTGATCGGCGAGCGCACCGCCGAGCGCGCCAAGATCGAGATCGGCTCGGCCTACCCGCTGCCGGAAGAGCGGACGATGGTTTTGCGCGGGCGTAACCTGGTCAACGGGCTGCCAGAGGCGGTCGAAGTCTCCTCCATTGAACTGCGCGAGGCGCTTAACCCGTCAGTGGGCATCGTCATTGACACCATCCGCGACGCGCTGGACGAGACGCCGCCCGAACTGGTCGCCGACCTGATGGAGTCCGGCATTTGC
>CAYNHD010000299.1:0-5020 GCA_964396775.1 uncultured Thermoflexus sp.
AGCGCAGCGAGGCGGAGGTGAGGCTTTTCGTCGGCGTCAAGTGATTCACTGATGACAACTGCTCGCGCCTCCGCTGAGGCCAGCAAGGACGTGCTCACGGAAGATGCCCGGAGATCATGGCTAACGTACCACGCAGCAGCCCCAACGACGAGACACCCAGGGCGATTCGCGATCTGATCGAGAAAGGCCGCCGCGACCGGCACCTCAACGAGAGCGAGGTTCTGGCGCTGTTCGACGACCCGGACAGCGAAGAGGCGCAGGCCCTCTTCGACCAGCTAGAGGAGATGGGCGTCGAGATTCTCATTGACGAGCACAGCGCGCTCGATCTCGATGAGCCGCTGGTGCCCGACCTGGACGCCAGCGAGCTAGATGTTCACGACCTGGAGAGCCTCGACAACGGCTTCGACGTGGCCCGCCTGGAGCCATCCGTCCTCGCCGACGATCCCGTGCGCATGTACCTCAAGGAGATCGGGCAGGTTCAGCTTCTGGATCCCGACCGCGAGACCTGGCTCTCCTCGCAGATCGCGGCCTGCCACCTGCTGGACGCCATCCGCCAGCGTCTGGCCACCGAGCACGGCGACGGCAACCCGGAGCCGGATGCGGCGGACGTGCTGGCGGCGCTCTACGCGCACCTGCTCGACCATTGGGAGGCCACCCTGCAATGGATCGCCGCCTTTAACCTGGAGCCGCCGGTCGTGGACTTGCTCATCGCCGAGGCGCAAAACCTGCGCCGATCGTGGAACGGCGCGGAGCCGTCCTACGTCCGGGCCTACCTGGAGAACGGCGAATGGGGCCGCGACGAGAACTGGAACCGCGTCGCCGAGCACCTGTTCGACGTGTTCCGAGCGCTGTACCTCATCCCCGCCCCCTTCCAGGAGCGGCTTGCGGCTGCCTACAACGCCGGGGCTGACTGGCCGAGCTACGAGACATTCAGCGCCTGGCTGGACGAGAATCGCGCCCAGGCCAACGCCCTGGCCGAGCACGAATTCGCCCAGGCCGCCGAGCGCGGCCCGCAGGCTGCCGAGGCGCTCACCCGCGCCAACCTGCGCCTGGTCGTCAGCGTGGCCAAGCGGTACATGGGGCGCGGCATCAACTTCCTGGACTTGATCCAGGAGGGCAACATCGGCCTGCTGCGCGCCGTCGAGAAGTTCGACCACACCAAAGGCTTCAAGTTCAGCACCTACGCCACCTGGTGGATTCGCCAGGCGATCAGCCGGGCCATCGCCGACCAGGCGCGCACGATCCGCATCCCCGTGCACATGGTTGAGACGATCAACCGGCTGATGCGCGTGCAGCGCGACCTGATCCAGAACCTCGGCTCCGAGCCGACCGCCGAGCAGATCGCCCTGGAAATGGACTTCCTGGACCCGGAGGATGTGGCCGAGATTCGCGCAGCGTGGGAGGCGGACGAGAGACTGGAGGCTGGCCTGGCGCGCAAGTTGCGCCGCGCCGCCAACAAAGTCCGGCGCATCCTGCGCATCTCGCAGGAGCCGATGTCGCTGGAAATGCCCGTCGGCCAGGAAGATTCCAGCCTGCTGGGCGACTTCATCGAGGACGACAAGATTCCCGGCCCGGTGGACGCTGCCGCGCGCCAACTGCTCAAAGAGCAGATTCGCGGGGCGCTGGCGGTGCTCAATACCCGCGAGCGCGAAGTCCTGGAGATGCGCTTCGGGCTGACCGACGGCCAGGAGCACACGCTCGAAGAGGTGGGGCGGCACTTCGGCGTGACCCGCGAGCGCATTCGCCAGATCGAGGCGAAGGCGCTGCGCAAGCTGCGCCACCCCAACCGCAGCCATCCCCTGCGCGATTATCTGGAGCTATGAGCCGCCTGGCTGCCCCGCCATGACCTCTCCTCCCACGCGCCTCACCTACTGCCCGCAGTGCGGCGAGCCGCTGGCGCTGCGCACCGTCGGCTCGCGCGAGCGGCTCATCTGCCCGGCGTGCGGCTACGTTCACTACCACAACCCGGTGCCCGGCGTGGGCATCCTCATCGAGATGCAAGGTGGCGTCGTGCTGATCAAGCGCGGCGGGCACGTCAAGCCAGGGTTGTGGGCGCTGCCGTCCGGCTACATCGAAGCCGACGAGAGCGTGGAGGAGGCGGCTATCCGTGAGGCACGCGAGGAGACCGGCCTGGAAGTGCAGCTTGAAGACCTGGTGGGCATTTACTCGTTCCCCGAAGGCCCGCCCACCAGCGGCATCATTGTCTTCTACCGGGCGCGACCGGTCGGCGGGGCGCTGCGCGCCGGCGATGACGCACTGGACGTGCGCGTGTTCCAGCCGGACGACGTGCCGGAGCTGCCCTTCCGCACGCACCGCCAGGCCATCCAGCGTTGGCTGGCCCTCCGCCAGCGCGCACCCTATACGTCGGAGGAGCGGGCGGTCGGCTTCCATATCCGCGAGGCGGAGCCGGGCGACGCCGACGCCGTGCTCGACCTGCTGCGTCTGGTGGACGCCAACGCCAGCCTGACGCCAGCCGACTGGGACGCCGCCCGCCAGCGTTTCGGCGAGCGGCAGACGGTCAGCGTGTTCGTCGCCCAGGCAAACGGCGCGCCGGGCCGGGTGATCGGCTTCGTGGCCATGTCGCTGGTGCAGACGCTGACCGGCGGGCGCGGCTGGATTGACGACATGGCCGTTGCTCTCGACTTTCGCGGAGAGGGCGTCGGCGCGGCTTTGCTTGAAGCGGCGTTGCGCCACGCCAATCGCCTGGCGCTGACTCACCTGTATGTGAACATCGCGCGCGGGAGTCCGGCGGCGCGCGCTTTCTTCCAGGCCGCCGGCTTCCAGGAGAGCGCGATCACTTACCTGCGTATTCGCTGAGCGGGGGTGGGAGTCTCTGAACCGCAGGGGCGCAGAGCACACAGAGGTAAGAAGAGTAAGAGTTTCTCAGTTCTCTGCGCCCTCTGCGTCTCTGCGGTGAGGTTTTTCCCCAGCAGCCAACGCATCCGACAGGGTGCGGTGCGATGGGTGCGCCTGGGAAGCCCGTGATAGAATCAACGAAGTTTTACGATGTTCAGAACACTCTGAACGACGGAGAGGCCACACACATGGCGTATGCCGATCTGCGCGACTTCCTCGCGCGCCTGGAAGCGGAGGGCGAACTGCTGCGCATCACCGCGCCGGTGAGCGCCCACCTGGAGATCACCGAGATCACCGACCGGATCAGCAAAGGCCCCGCCGCGCAGAACAAGGCGTTGCTCTTCGAGAACGTGGCGGGCAGCACCATGCCCGTGCTGATCAACGCCTTCGGCTCGGCGCGGCGCATGGCCCTGGCCCTGGGCGTGGACGATCTCGAGGACCTGCGTCACCGGCTGGGTAAGCTGATCGATCCGCGCCTGCCGCAGGGCATGGGCGCGATGATGAAGCGCGGCGGGGAGATGCTGGCTGCGCTGCGCAGCATCGGCCTGGGGCCGAGCCGCATCCGCCGCGCCCCGTGCCAGGAAGTGGTCGTCACCGACGACCCGTCGCTCGACCTGCTGCCGATCCTCACCTGCTGGCCGGAGGACGGCGGCCCGTACATCACCCTGCCGCAGGTCATCACCCGCGACCCGGTTACGGGCGCGCGCAATGTGGGCATGTACCGCCTGCAGAAGTTCGACGGGCGCACGCTGGGCATGCACTGGCAGCGGCACAAGGGCGGCGCCGATCACGAGCGCGAAGCGCGCGCTCACCAGCAGGAGCGCATCCCCTGCGCCATCGCCCTGGGCGGCGACCCGGCGCAGATGTGGTGCGCCTCCGCTCCGCTGCCGCCCGGCATTGACGAGTATCTGCTGGCAGGCTGGCTGCGCGGCAAGCCGGTGCCCTTCGTCAAGTGTATCACCCAGGACATCGAGGCCCCGGCCAACGCCGAGATCGTCATCGAGGGCTACGTAGACCTCAGCGACCGGCGCAGCGAAGGGCCGTTCGGCGATCACACTGGCTTCTACACGCCGCCGGACTTCTTCCCGGTCTTCCACGTCACGGCCATCACCCACAAGCGCGGGGCGATCTACCCGACGACGGTCGTCGGCAAGCCGCCGATGGAAGACTACTGGATGGGCAAGGCGACCGAGCGGCTGTTCCTGCCGCTGCTCCAGCTTTTCCAGGGCGAGATCGCCGACTACGCCATGCCCGCCGAAGGCATCTTTCACAACCTGATCATCGCCAGCCTGGCCCCACGCTACCCCGGACACGCCCAGAAGGTGATGTACGGCGTCTGGTCCATCGGGCTGATGATGCTCAGCAAGGCGGTGATCATCGTGGACGCGGATGTGGACGTTCACGACCCGGCGGCGGTGGCTGACGCGGTGCTGGCCAACGTGGACTGGCGGCGCGACATCACCCTCGTGGACGGGCCGGTAGACCAGCTTGATCACAGCGCCATCCAGGATTCCTACGGCGGCAAGATCGGCGTGGACGCCACGCGCAAGCCGGATCGCGCGCCCGCTCCGTCTCCCGCTGCGCTCCCCGCCGACGTGCTCACCACCCTGCTGGGCGACCGCTGGCACAGCCCACGTCCGGGCGTGCTGCTGATTGGCGCGGACAAGGCGGAGCGGCCCGTGCGCGAGACGTTCGAGGCGATCTGGGCGGTTGCGCCGGAGGTGAGCATCGTCGCGCTGGACTCGTTCGTGGATGTGCGCCGCCTGCCGGAGGTGGCCTGGCGTGCACTGGGCAATGTGGATTGGCGGCGCGATATTCTGATCAGGGGCGGGCCGGTGGATCACTTCGCCGGGGACGGCCCGCGCGGGCAGATCGGCGTGGACGCGACGAGCAAGGGGCCGCAAGACGGGCACCCGCGCGGCTGGCCGCAGGAGATCGTCATGAGCGAGGAGATCGTGCGGCTGGTGGACGAGAAGTGGGCCGATTACGGGATCGGGCCTTGAGTCGGGAGGCAAGCGACGCGGATCGTGCGAGTCCACGAACGGCCTGCTACGATGGGGGCATCAGAAATGCTCGCCGAACGCCTCCCCCCTCAATCCCCCCTCCAGCCAAGCTAGAGGGGGGACGATCCGGCGGGCGGCTCTCCCCTTCCCCTAGCTCGGCT
>CAYNHD010000300.1:0-313 GCA_964396775.1 uncultured Thermoflexus sp.
GGCCAGATGATCCGGTTCGGCATCGTGGAACTTTATCGGGGCCCCCTGATAAGCCCAGACCAGTCCGATGATCACGCCAAGAAGCACAAAACCGAGCCGTATCAGTGATGGCGCCAGGGAGCTTAAAGCGGCCTTTCCAATGATGTTAAACTGTCCTGTAAGGCGCTTGATCATAAGGTCTAGCCTTTCTCTTCAAGCTGCCACCCTGCGTGGTAGCGCTGCTGTCCGCCAATCTGCCTTGCTGTCAAGCATTGTACATGAACACCAAATCCATGACAAATTGAGATTGCTTCAAGGCATCACACAAAACACG
>CAYNHD010000300.1:323-5019 GCA_964396775.1 uncultured Thermoflexus sp.
TATCACTCAGGGGAGAGCGTCCCCCTTGTGCCCGAGCGGGTGGCCTATCCCTTGACCGCGCCGGCTGTCAGTCCTTCGATGATGCGGCGCTGGAAGATCAGCACGAGCACCAGCACCGGAACCGTCACGACGACGGTCGCCGCGGCCCGGTCGGCCACAGGCACCTCGAAGCCGTACCCGCCGAAGTTGGCAATCGCCACCGGCACCGTTTGTGAGGTCTTGCTGACCAGCGTGAACGTCAGCGCGAACAGGTATTCATTCCAGGCCGAGATGAACGCCAGCAGGCCCGTCGTCACCAGGGCCGGAGCGGTCAACGGCACCAGGATGCGCCAGAAGGTCTGGAACGGTGTCGCACCATCCACGAGCGCCGCCTGTTCGATCTCGGCGGGAAGCCCCTGGAAGAAGCTGGTCAACACCCACACCGTGAACGGCAGGGTGAAGATCGGGTAGGTGAACATCAGCGCGAGGGTTGAGCCGTAGATGTCCAGGTCGTTGACGATGGCAAACAGGCCCGACAGGATGGAGATTTGCGGGAACATGGTCATCGCCAGCACGGTATAGAGCACGATCATCCGCCCCTGGAAGCGCACCCGGCCCAGGGCGTAGGCTGCGAACGAGCCGACGACAAGCGCTGTGAGCACAGTGACCGAGGCCACGACCGCGGAGTTAAACATCGTGCGCATGAAGTCGCTGTCGCTGAAGAGGTTCTGATAGTTGACGAGCGTGGGGTCTTCCGGCAGGTAGCGCGCAGCAATGAGCACCTGCGCGTTGGTTCGGAAGGAGATGCTGATCGCGTAGAAGAACGGCGACATGGTGTAAAAGGCGATGGCCAGCACCAGCAGCCAGAACAGCCCCCGCCCAAGCCCTTCGCCAATCCGTTTTCTGGAGATCGTTAGCCTGTTCATTCTCGTTCTATCCCCACGAATCTGACGTAAAGGACGGTGAAGATGAAGATGAGGATGAAGATCATCACCCCTACCGCAGAGGCGTAACCGTCCTGGCGATTGAGCACCAGACGGTTGTAGTTGTAGCTCGCCATTGATGGGCGGGTCGTATCCAGCAGGACCTGGAACACGTCAAACGCGCGCAGGGCGTCCAGCGTGCGGAAGATCAGCGCCACGGCGATGGTGGGCCGCAGCAGTGGCAGCGTGATCGAGATGAACTGCCGAGCCTTCGAGGCGCCATCTACCGACGCCGCTTCGTACAGATCGCCCGGAATGACCTGCAGGCCGGCCAGCAGCAGCAGGGCCATGAAAGGGGCCGTCTTCCACACGTCTACGGCGATGATCGAACTCATCCAGGGGCCTGTGGTGGCGAACCACTGCTCCGGTTTGGAGGCCAGCCCCAGGTCCATGAGCAGCTTGTTGAGGATGCCGGTCTGGTCGCCGCGCATCATGGTCTGCCAGAGAACCGCCGAGACGACCGTCGGAATGGCCCAGGGCACCAACATGGCTGTGCGCATCAGGCCGCGCCCTCTGAAACTGGAATTGACAACCAGAGCGATGATCAGACCAAGCAGCAGTTCGAGCGTTACGGAAGCTACCGTGAAGCGTAGCGTATTCCAGATGGAGTTCAGGAATACCGGGTCTTTACCGAGCAGCCGCACCCCTGTGTCGCCGCCGGGCAAAGCCCAGGTTGTAGCTTCCTGGTAGCGGACGGACTTCTTGCGCTCCTCGCTGCTGAGGGTTCTCAGCCGCTCGCGCTCCTCTTGCTCTACGCTCGATGGCTCCCACACGATGGAGCCATTGGGCGTGCGCGCGCACTCCCCGGTGTCGTCCTTGCGGCAGGTCACCGTGGCGAACTTGAAGCTCAGCATGTTCTGATAGTTATTCAGTCCCACATAGCGCGCAGGACGGCTCGTGCCGAATTCGTCGTCGGTCAGGCTCTTGATGAAGGTCTGCTCCAGAGGTCGCGCGGCAACCAGCGCCAGGATGATCAGCGTGGGGACGAGCAGCGTCCAGGCAAACCGTGTCTGGCGCACCCCCAGGCTTTCTTCGCCGATGAATAGCTGGTCCGTGACAGTCCCCAGCCATCGGTAAGCAATCGCCACCGGGATGATCGCCAGCAGGAACGGTACGACGCTGGCGGCTGCCTTGCCGTAGTTGAACGGCTCGCTGCCGGTCAGACCTCCCTTGCCGTTGACCCAGAAGGCCCATGCTGCGCCCACCACCAGTCCGATAGCCAGCCACAGGAACATGACGATCGCCCAGCGCGCAGCCGTCAGGTCGAACCGACGCAGGCGCGCCCCCAGGCGCAGGCACAGCGCACCCAGCCCGATGACGATCAGCGGGACGACGAAGCCGAAGCTCTGGAGATAGGCGACGATCAGAGTGGGCGCGACGTTCTTCTGAACCGTCCTGGTCAGTTCCGTCAAGGTCCCGTCGGCTGACGGCCTGAGGAAGAGCAATGTGATCTCAAAGTCGTCGTCTTCCAGCTTGACATGCTTTTCGGCGACGCGGGCGCGGACTTCTTCCAGGGTCATGCCCGTCACATCAGTATCATCCACTTTGAGCAGGCGGTCGCCCGCCCTGACGCCCGTTATGTCGGCAGGGCCGCCGGCTATCGGCCTGAGTTCGAAATAGGGCTGTTCGCCTTCAGCTTCCGGCACCACCTGCCGGATGTCTACGCCTATCCCAGGAATCTCTGGCCCCTGCGTGGCTTCGCGGATTCCATCGTCGGTCGCAATGGCATAGAACAGATACGCAAACGCGAACAGTCCGATAATCATCAACAAGCCGCTCACCAACTCCAGGGCGATGGCTTCTTGCTCGGTGGGCCGGCGCCGACCAGTGGGAGGAGGGATGAGGGTCATTTGGAACGCCTCCGTTCAAACAAGAAGGATTCCTTGCGAAATAAGGGTTGGGGGCAGACTTGATCTGCCCCCAACGGTTAAGCTGCTAGTTCAGAGGCGCTTGACTGCGCGCTACGGCAACTCGAAACCGAGATCGGCCAGCGCCAGTTCAAGGTCAGCCATTGCTGTGGCAGCGTCCGCACTGCCCGCCAGCACGCCGTTCACCGCCGTATAGTAGAGCTCGGAGACCGCATTGTACTGGGCACCGGCGACACCAGGACGCGCGATGGCGAATTCGAGCACGTTGCCCATCGAGGCGAGATAGGGCAGCGCCTCAACCAGTTCCACATCCTCGTACAGCGCCGGCATGACTGGCTGCTCGCCACGAGCCAGGTGGAAGTCCACAAGCTGATCGTAGGAGGTCACCCACATGGCGAACGCGGAGGCAGCCTCGACGTTCTGGGAGTACCTGGACACAGCCACGCCCCAGCCGCCCAGCGTTGCGGCGCTCATGCCCGCTTCCTTGCCTGGCAGCGGTACTACCTCGAACTTATCGCGGATGGGGCTATCTTCGGCCTGGCCCAGGGGATAGGCGTAACCCCAGTTGCGCATGAAGGCGGCATTGCCCGCCTGCCAGACAGCGCGGGCGTCCTCTTCCTGGAAGTTCAGCACTTCTGGCGGCACGATGTCGCCGACCCAGCTTGCGACCTTGTCGAAGATTTCAATCGTGGCTGGATCGTTGACCTCGATGACACCCTCAGGGCTGAGGATGCGGCCCCCACCGTAGGACACCTGCCACTCCAGGGCGTCGCAGGTCAGGCCCTCATAGGCCTTGCCCTGGAAGACGAATCCCCAGAACGCAGCGTTGCCCTCGGCGCGCTCGCCGTCCTGGATGGTCTTGGCGGCAGCCGCCAGCTCGTCCCAGGTCTGCGGCACGGCCAGGCCGTACTTCTCCAGCAGGTCGCTGCGGTAGAACAGCATCCCACTGGCTGCGAACCAGGGCAGGCCGACTACGCGCCCCTCAACCGTATAGGCGGTCAACACGGCGGGGAAGAACTGTGCCAGAAACTCGTCGGTCGCATACTCGCTGATGTCTACCAGATGTTCCTTGAACATGGCCGGATAGAACACGTCAAGCTGGTAGACATCAATCTCGCTGCTCTGACCCTCAAAGAACTGCTGATACTGGGCGATGGTCTCGGTGGTGCTTGAAGGACGCTCGACCACTTTGACCGTCACGTTCGGGCAGGCCTCGGCCATGTATTTCTCAGCCAGGGCGACCGCAGTCTCATACTCGTTCCCGACAGTGCCGGCAATCCAGGTGATGTTCACCGGCTGATCGGTGCCGCACCACACCTCACCCTCCTGGGCGCTGGCAGTTGGCAGCAGGCCAATCGCCAGGACGGCAACCACCATGAACACAACGAAACGCTTCAACATCGGAACTCTCCTTATGGCTAAATAGAATTCTTGGCGGCTGTGCGCCGGTGCTGTCTGCACCGCGACGATCTTGACGGCACAAGGGACACAGGGCACAGTCAACCCCATTGTAACAAAAATGGAGCTATGTGCCAATCGGTGAGCTTCCCGCGCCCGGCGAGACCAAAGGGTCTGTTTGTGAGGGATATTGCGTGGCAAAAAACCTGCCAGGTAGGGGCGCTGCTCCGTTGCGCCCAGGTTTACCTCACCCCTGCTCGGCGTTGACGCGCCTCGCCGCCCCCTCTTCGCCGGTTCAGGGGCGGACAGGTGGGTGAGAATCGTTGAGATGGGCGAAGTGATGGGGTGTGTAGTATTAGCCCCACCCCTAAATCCCCTCCCCACGTGGTGAAGAGGGGACTTCCTGGCAGCCCGACTCCCCCTCTCCACCACGTGGAGAGGGGGCTGGGGGGTGAGGCTAGACGTGAG
>CAYNHD010000301.1:0-5013 GCA_964396775.1 uncultured Thermoflexus sp.
ACATCACCACCTACGACGAGCCGCTGGACTACGACCCGCACGCCATTGACCACCTCGACCGCCAGGCCGAGCACCGCTCCGAAGCGGGGCAGGTGGGCGTCTCCGGCCTGCTGGACGGGCGGATCAGCGCGCTGAAGCCGGAAGGCTTCGACGAGATTCACCGGCGCGATGGCATCCAGCACCGCCTGAACAGTAATGAGCAGAAATGGCAGCGCTTCCACATGGGCGAGGCGCTGGGCACAGAGCCGCAGGCCGCCCAGCCCGGCAATGGCCACGCGAACGGCGGCAGGCCGAATGGCAGGCGCAACGGCAACGGCAATGGTCACGGGAACGGCAAGCGCCGCAACGGTAAATCGCACCCCAACGGAGAAGCCTAGTCCGATGCGGATCGCAGTCCTGGCTAACCTGAAGAAGAACGCGCCCCGCTGGGAAGGGATGCCCGACGACCAGTGGGACGATCTGGACAGCCCGCGCACCGCCGAGGCCATTGTCGAGGCGCTGTGCAACGGCGGGCATGAAGCCGAGTTCGTCGAGGCGAGCATTCACGCGCCGTATGATGTCATTGAGCGCCTGCGCGCCTACCAGCCGGATTTGTGCTTCAACATCGCCGAGAGTCACTTCGGCGATGGGCGGGAGTCGCAGATTCCGGGCATCCTGGAGATGCTGCGCATCCCCTACACCGGTAGCAAGGTGCTCACCCTGGCGGTGGCCCTCGACAAGCCGACGACCAAGCGCCTGCTGAAGTATCACGGCCTGCCCACGCCGGAGTTCCAGGTCTTTGAGCAGGCCGACGCGCCGCTGGGCGCAGACCTGCTCGACGCGCGCGGCGACCTGCGCTTCCCAATGTTCGTCAAGCCCAGCCGCGAAGGGACGAGCATGGGCATCAGCGCCGAGTGTATTGTGCGCACGGTGGGCGAGCTGCGCGCCCAGGTAGATAAGCAGCTTGATCTCTACCAGCAGCCGATCCTGGTCGAGCGCTACATCGAGGGGCGCGAGATCACGGTGGGCATGGTCGGCAACCTCGACCCGGCAGACCGGCGCATTGCCGAAGGTGCGCTGGCGGACACGCTGCCCGTTGGCCTCACCTTCCTGCCGCCGATGGAGATTGACCTGACCTACTTCGCCCAGTCCGAAGACCAGCTTTACACCAACCGCATCAAGACGGAGTGGGCCGAGACGTTTGACATCTACCTGTGCCCGGCGCAGATTGACGCGGCGCTGGAGCACCGGCTGAAGGTGCTGGCCGGCAACGTCTTCCGCGTGCTGGACTGCAAGGACGTGTCGCGCGTGGACTTCCGCATTGACGGGCAGACTGGCGAGCCGTATATCCTGGAGATCAACCCGCTGCCCGGCCTCAACCCCGACCTGAGCGACCTGTGGCTGCAGGCGCGGGCGGCGGGCTGGAGCTACGACCGGCTGATCAACACCATCGCCGATCTGGCCGCCGAACGGCAGGGCCTCGCCCGGCGAGAAGGGACATGGGTACGGCAGTGATTGGCGTTAAGGAGCGGTTGGCCCACGAGCCGGGCGGTTCGCCGGCGCTGGGCAGCACGTCGCGCGTCCTGGTGATCGAGGCCCATCCCGACGTGCGCGACGCGCTGCGCGTGCTGCTGCAACGGCAGCACACCGCGCCGCTGGAAGTGGTGGGAATACTCGATACGTTGGACAGCCTGCCCGACATCATCGCGCGGCTGCGGCCTGACTTGCTGCTGTTGGACTGGGAGCTTGCGGCGTCGCAAAAGGCCACCCTAGCCGCTATCCGGGCGCGCTTCCCTGGCGTGAACATCCTGGCCCTCAGCGTCAAGCCGGAGATGCGCCAGACGGCGCTGAGCACCGGCGCGGATGCCTTTGTCAGCAAGGGCGAGCCTGCCGACGACCTGTTGCAGGCGCTCGTCGCCCTCACGTAAGTTGCGAGGGGCCCCGCTGAGTGTCCGTCATGTGAAGACCCTATCACCGGCTGTTGACAGCGGGCTGTGCGCACAGCCCGCTGTTGTTTGTGCGCCGGGCCGAGAGTATGCTTGGTGTATCCGGTCTAGCTGATGAGGAGAACAGAGTCATGACGCTTGAAACGGTTGCTCTGGCCCTGGCGATCTTCGGGCTGCGCCTGATCAACAACGCCATCAGCACGGTGCGGCTGGTGGTGCTCAACCGTGACCAACGCCTGCTGGCTACTGTGCTGGCCGTGTTTGAGTCGTTGATTTTTGCTCTCTCGCTCGGCCCGGTGCTGGCCGATCTGAGCAACATCCTCAACCTGGCCGCCTATTGCGGCGGCTATGCCATCGGCGGCTACGTGGGCCAGGTGATCGAGGCGCATTTCGTGACGGCGTTCATGACGGTGAACGTCATCGTGCCCGGTCGCGCGCGCACCATCGCCGACAGCCTGCGCCAGCGCGGGTTTGGCGTCACTGAGACGGTCGGCGAGGGGGCCAGCGGTGTGGTCACGACGTTGCGCAGCGTCGTCAATCGCCAGGACGTGGGCAGCCTGATCAGCGTGGTGCGCCACGAGCACCCCGACGCCTTCGTGACGGTCGAGGAGGCGCGCGCCGTGCAACGGGGGTGGCTGCGCGCGGCCCGCCCTGCGCGTTAAGCGTCTGTCTTGGAGTTGGGCGTTGTGCGGTGAAAGAGACTTCCGAAGTCTTTGAAGACTTCGGAAGTCTGGCTGCGGGCTTGGAAAGGCCCGGACTCTCCCCCCAAATGCGTTGTACGCAAAAGAGCCTGCGCCCCAGTTGGCAACGCAGGCTCTTGTTGTGCCTTGCAAGACGCGGCGATCAGCCGGTGGCCTGCATGGCGGCGTTGAACTCCTCGATGGCCTGCTGGGTGAAGGGGTGGTCGCCCAGGGCCAGAATCAGGTCGAGCGGCAGGGTGACGTGGTGCGCGCCAGCCAGCAGGGTGGCGACGACTTCATCCATCGTCTTGAGGCTGGCGGCCAGCACCTGCGTCTGCGTGCCGGACAGGATGCGCACCATGTCGCGCACGATGGCGATGCCGTCGCCAAGTTGCTTGGTGAGCCGGTTGACATAGGGCGCGACGTACTCGGCATTCACCTGCGCGGCCAGGTAGGCCTGGGCCGGGCTGGCCACCGCCGTGACCAGGCACTCGACGCCGGCCTCGCTAAGCTGGGCGACCAGCCGCATATTCTCCGTCGTGCCCGGAATCTTGATCACCACCTTATCCGGGCGCAGTGCGTGCGCTTCCCAGGCTTGGTCGAGCCGCCCGGCCAGCGAGTCGGCGGTCACCTGGTAGAACACCGGCCCGTCCACCAGGTCCACGATCTCGGCCAGCACTTCCAGGCCGGGGCGGCCCGTCCGTGCGATATGCGTCGGGTTGGTGGTCACTCCCTCGACGAAGCTGAGCTGCAGGGCGCGTTTGATCTCGTCAAGCTGCGCCGAATCCAGAAAAATGCTCATGGTATTGACAAACCCTCACCGTGCGTTGCTGAGAACCTGAGAACCATTATAGCAGATGCCAGGGCACAGCCGAGCAGCGCCCCTGCCAACGGTAGATCTCACGATGGGGGCGAAATGCTTGAACCGCAGAGACGCAGAGGACGCGGAGAAGAACTTAACACCTTCTCTCCATACTATCTTGTCTCTGCGCCCTCTGCGCCTCAGAGACCGTTTGAAAAGGTCTGCAACCCCACCCTAAATCCCTCCCCGCCTGCGGGGAGGGACTTCAAGAGCAGTCCTTTCTCCCTTCCCTCGCTTGCGGGGGAAGGGCCGGGGATGGGAGTAAAGATACCTCTCAAACGGCCTCTCAGCGGTGATCGTTTGCCCCAGAAATGAGATACACCCTTGCCAACTGCCAAAACCGGGCGCACTGACCTGGCGCGCCTGCGCGGACGGCGACTGCTTACCCCTTGATCGCGCCGGCGACCAGCCCGCGCGTGATAAAACGCTCCAGCAGCAAACCCACCGCGATCACGGGCAACACCGCCGTGATTGCCAGCGCCGAGATGTACCACCATTCCACCCCGCGCTGCGTGTTCTGCCCGGCGATGTACACCGGCAGGGTGATCGCCTTGAAGTTGGTCAGCATCAGCGCATACAGGTATTCGTTCCACGAGAAGACGAACGAGAAAATGGACACCGAGGCCAGACCCGGCGCGCTCAGCGGCAACACAATGCGCGTGAAGGCCGTCCAGCGCGAAGCGCCGTCCACGCGGGCGCTCTCTTCCAGGTCTACCGGCAGGCCATCGAAGAAGTCGCGCATGATCCACACGGCGAACGGGATGTTGAACATGGTATAGGCGATGATCAGCCCTACGTGAGTGTCAATCATCCCCAGGTTCGCGTAGGCGATCAGGAACGGCACGACGAACAGGGCTGGTGGCAAGAACCGCTGCGAGATGATCCAGAAGGCGATGTTGTCGTTGTTCCAGTTCAACTTGGGCCAGTGGTAGCGGAAGCGCGACAGCCCGTAGCCGGCCATCGCCCCGATGAACACCGCGCCAGCGGTGGCCCCCGACGCCGCGATCAGGCTGTTGCGGAAGTGACGCCAGGTCACATCGCGCCGCATGTTGAGTAGGTAGTCCCAATGCTCGGTGGTCGGCTCGAAGTCGTAGAAGGGGATGTATTTGGGCAGTCGCAGCACGTCCAGCTGCCGCTTGAACGACGTGGTGCCCAGCCAGTAGAAGGGAAAGAGCACGATAAAGCACCAGAAGATGACTACCGCGTAGAGCAGGATGGATTGGCCCAATGTTCGGCGCTTCATGTCTCTCTCCCCTAAGCGGCGCGCGGCGCGGCGCGACGGGCCACCGCCAGGAAGACAGTGGCAAAGATGATCACCAGCACCAGCAGCACGAACGAGATCGCCGCCGCGTAGCCGTAGTTGCCGAAGGTGAGCGCTGTCTTGTAGATGTACATCGTCAGCGACTCGGTGGCCGACCCCGGCCCGCCGCCGGTGGTCACCACGATCACGTCAATGATCTTGAAGATCTCCAGCCCCCGGATCAGAATGACCGTCACCGAGAGGGGCAGCAGGATGGGAAACGTGATGCGCCAGAACATCTGCCAC
>CAYNHD010000302.1:0-4994 GCA_964396775.1 uncultured Thermoflexus sp.
ACCCCTTCCCTGATGTTTTCATCCCGAACTTCTGTTCAGTGTCCGGTAGCTAGATCACTGACAACCGACCACTGACGACTAACAGACCACCGCCACCTCTTGCCACAGGAGCTTCCATGACCGACTCCATCCGCGACTATTTCGAGCGCCGCGCTCCCGACTGGGACAGCCGGATGCCCGCCCACCTCGACGAGACGCTGCGCCGGCTTGTAGCTGCCTTCGCCGCCGAACTCGGCGCGGCGCGGGCCATCCTGGAGATCGGCACGGGCACCGGGGCGCTGATCCCGTGCCTGTTGGAGCGCGCGCCCGCCGCCCGGCTGGTCTCGCTCGACCTGGCCTACGCCATGCTGTGCCAGGCGCAGCAACGCTGCCCCGGCGCCCGGCTGGTGCAGGGCGACGTGCACGCGCTGCCCTTCCCTACGGCAGCGCGCTCGTTCGATCTGGTGGTCTGCCACAACAGCTTCCCGCACTTCGCCGACAAGCGCCGCGCCCTGGCCGAGATAGGGCGCGTCCTGCGCCCCGGCGGACAGATACTCATTCTGCACAACAACTCACGCGAGCGGGTCAACGCCATTCACAGCCAGGCCGGCGGGCCTATCGCCGAGGACTTCCTGCCGCTGGGGGCGGAGATGCGCGCCCTGTTGATCGAGGCGGGGTATCGCGCGGTGTGGGTCGAGGACGCCGCCGACCACTACCTGGCTGGAGGGTTGCGCATGTAGGTTCCCCACGAGAGGGGGCGTGTTGCTGACACGCCCGCAAGCAACACCCTCCCCAGTCCTCGTCGGTAGCAGAGCCGGCCCGCCGCTGCACCGCTGTTCTCTCGTCCCCCTTGTGCTTTATTTCCTAAACTTGACACAGCCCACCATTCTATTCGACAATTATTATCTGAATTATGCTAATAATTGGCGGCTGAAACCCATCTTTGGAAACGCTCAACAGCCGCCTGGCAGCGCACCGCAGCAGCGCGCTGCCCCAGCCCGATAACCGGCTCGCATCGTAGACACACTGGGAGGCTCTATGGCTTTCACAGACCGCAGTGACCTGTACGCGGCGGTTCACGAGGAGGGCATCAACCGCGTGGTGCGGCACATCATGCAGCAGCGCCCGTCGCTGTTCAACTACGCCACGCCCTACTTCCTGCAGAACCCCGGCCTGTTGTGCGTGCCCATCAAGGCCGCACCGGAGGTAACCGCCGCCGGAAATCCGTTGTTCACCGTCCAGACCCCGCTGCCCGTGCTGGCCGCCACGCCGCCGGTGGGTCTCAACTACTGCCTGCAATTCACCGATCTCGCTATTGACTTCCACGACTCGGACACGATCAAGCTGCCGCCAGAATTGGGGACGCTCCCCGCGCAGCGGCTGGCGCTGTATATGAAAGGCTGCTTCGGGCTGGGCTGCGTGCTCGAAGACTTCTACCGCGATCTGATCTCCCTGGCCGAAGCCGCCGCCGTGTCTCAGGGCGACAAGCCCATCTACGGCCTGGCGGATATACCGTCCCGCCAGGCACGCGATCCCATCGTGCCGCCGGTACGCAAGCTGACGTGCTTCTGCCTGGAGCTATACGCCGTCCTGCACTTCGAGTGGGGGTTTATCGGGCCGGATCAGTACCTTAAGGTGCGGCTGGACGGGCTGGAGATTGTTGATCTCAAGCCAGAGGAGATGGAGAACATCCTGGAGTGCTACGCCGAAGCGGTGCTACGGCTGGGCATTCTGCCGCGGCTGAGCATCAAGATCGAGAAGATGGTGCTCGACATCACCCGCCTGCTCCGGCAGCAGGGTCTCCAGGTCGGCCAGCAGATTTCGCTGGCACCGGCCCCCGTGCCCGCGGCAGTGCCCCACAACCCCGCCGTCGAAGACGACCAGCTTAAAGCGTTCGTCAACCTGGTCATCCAGCCCTAGGAGGCGTCATCATGGCCCATCTCACACTCGCTGTCTCCGAGGCGACGTTTCAGCGTTCGTTCGATTTGCTCAAGCGGAACTTCACCTTCCAGGACTCTGACCTGCAGGATCACGGGGCCTTCACGCTCGGCTACGACGTGAAGATGCATCTCGAAGGCGGGAGCGTGGACCTGCGCGACGACAACACCATCCAGATCAAAGAGCTGGACATCCGCTGGGATCGGCTGAAGGTGATCATCGGGCTGGACATCCCGGAAATCTGCGTCGGCGGCGGCTGCATCAACATGCCCTGGCCCATCCCCGACATCTGCCTGCCGAAGGTGTGCGTCTTCAGCGGAGACCCGGACGTGTCCATCTCCCCGGACTTCGCCAGCCTGGTCGCCCAGGAGATCAGTTTCACCGGCAGCCTGGTGGCGCGCTACTTCGATGTCTCCGTCCCTCTGCCTTCGCCCGACCCCTGCCAACTGCTGCGCGTCGTGCCGCTGCCCGGCAACAACCAGTGGCAGATTTTCGTAGACCCGCAGACGATGGATCTCGACCTGTTCGACTTTCCCGACATCGTGGGCAACCTGATCGAAGACGCCCTGACCAGCGCAGTCACGGCGCTCATTCCGGGCGGCTGGGTGCGCGACCTGATCCTGGCCATCATCGGTGGGATTGCCGATCTGATCCGCGCCATCCTCGACATCCCCGACGACATTGACGAGTGGCTCAGCGATCTGTTCAACGTCAGCTTCGGCCTGCTGGACTTTATCGGCACGCTGGTGCTCGACTTCTTCGCCAGTTGCAACCCGATCTACGCCATTGACGATCCATTTGAGATTCTACCGGCGTCCGGCGGGCTGATCCCCGTGCGCATCCCGATCCGCAACCTGAGCGTCCGCGCGCACGACCTCGAAATGGTCGTCCAGGCCGACGTGGGAGCCTAACCATGCAGAAGAAAAAGGTGCTACTCAACCGGGCGATGTTCAGCATCCGCCCCTACGAAAGCAGCGCCCTGACGGTGCTGACCACGCTGTTCCACCACTTCACCGAGGCGGGCAACTACGAGTTGTTCGTGCGCCGGGGCGGGGCGGTGATCCACCGAGCGGCGATCCAGGTCGGCGAGAAGGGCGCGCAGCAGCAGTTTAATCTTGACCTGGCGTCGCTGCGCGACACAGAGGCACGCGAGTGCTGCGACAAAGAGGCCGGGACGAGGTACACGCTCGCCGTGAACAGCATCATGGGCTTCTATGTGTCGCAGGGCACCGGCGTTTACTCGGTCGAGATTGCCCGCACCGAGCACAAAGAACGCCGGGCGCTCGACAGCGCAGCCCACATCCCGCCGGGCGACCTCTTCGCCGTGACCCTCGTGCGCCCCGGCACCTACCGCGCCGTGAACGAGGAAAGCGGCGCTGAGGCAGTGATCCGCGTCAAGCCAGCCAGCCCCAAAGACTACCAGCCCGGCCAGACTGTGTTGGTGACCAGCGACGCGCGGGCGTTCAAGCCCAAGCGCGTGGACATCATGTCGGGGCATTCGGTGGTCTTCCGCTGTGAAACCCCGGCTCGCCTGCGCGTCGAGCTGGTGGAGCCGGCGGAAAGCGCGCCCAAGCCGCGCCAGGAAATGCGCCACACGCTGCGCCGGTTGTCGGGGCCGCCCAGCCGCAAGGCGACGTGACGGCGGGCAGCCAGTGGTGTTTGGAGGGGCGTGTGGCCATACGCCCCTATGCATGTCTTTCGTCTGACGCCTCCGAATAGCCTCACCCCCAGCCTCGCTGCGCTCGGCTTGCCCCCTCTCCACCACGTGGAGAGGGGGCGGTGAGGCGCGTCAGCGCCGAGCGGGGGTGAGGCTAAGAAGGGCGCATATACTGCCTGACAGGTCTTGCGCCCCCCCGCCGTCCGGCTATTCCTCCCCGCAACCCCGGTCTATACTATCCTCACTGACAACAGACCACAGAGGGGCCTTTGCAGCGCCCTGATCGAGGGTACCCATGAAACCGCGCGAGCGCGTTCAGGCCGTGTTGCGCCACCAGCAGCCCGACCGCCTGCCCAGGATGGTCAACTTCTACCCCTGGTCGTTCCCGCAGCATCCGCACCAGGACGCCGGTGAACTCTTCGACTGCGAGATTCGCTTCGTCTCCGCCGACCCGCCGCACCAACAAGCCAGCTTCCTGCGCTACCTGGAATCCCTGCCAGACGATGTCTACGTTGGCTCGCGGCCCATTCTGAAGACGTACCACGACTGGGGCTACCACCCGGAGGTCGAGCGCGACGCCCCGCTCGGCCGGGCGGAGACCATCGCCCAGATCGCCGCCGCGCCGCTGCCGGACTTCATGCAGCAACTCGACCCCGACGGGCTGCGCCGCGCCGTCGAGCATCACCAGCGGCAGGGCTACGCGGTGATGGCTTCGCCGCCCCATCTCGGTGGGGAGCTATTTGAGACGGCGTGGCGGCTGCGTGGCTTCGAGCAGTTCATGATCGATCTGGTCGAGAACCCGCCGCTGGTGGACTATCTGCTGGAGCAGCTTACGGCCATGCACCTCACCCTGGCGCTGGCCCTCACCAGGGCGGGCATTGACATCCTGGCCCTGGACGACGACGTGGCCGAGCCGGCCCGCATGTTGATCAGCCCGGAGACGTGGCGGCGCACCTTCAAGCCGTGCGTGCGCGCCATCATCGCCGCCTGCCGCGCCGTCAACCCCGACCTGTTCATCTTCTGGCACAGCGACGGCAACATCGAGCCGATCATCCCCGACCTGATCGAGATCGGTGTGGATGTGCTCAACCCCGTGCAGCCGGACGTGATGGACCCCGCCCAACTCAAGCGCCAGTATGGAGACCGGCTCGCCTTCTGGGGGACGGTCGGCACGCCCCAACGCTGGGCCTGGGGCACGCCGGAGGACATCCGGCGCGAAGTCTTCGAGCGGATCATGACCGTGGGGGCAGGGGGCGGGCTGATCCTCGGCCCCGCCTACGACCTGGAGCCGGAGTTCCGCTGGGAGAACGTAACCACGTTCTTCCAGGCCGCCGACATCTGGGGAGCGGACTACCCCAGCAGCATCTAGTACATCAGGGCGGAAATAGGCGCGCGGTTTGGCCTGGTTGACCCCTATCCC
>CAYNHD010000303.1:0-4979 GCA_964396775.1 uncultured Thermoflexus sp.
CCCATGCCGTTGGCACGGCACACCAAAGAGATGAGAATAGCGGTAGAGCGTCTATTTTCCGAGGAGGCACAGAGCGCGCGGAGAAAGACAAAGATGCTTCCTGGTTCTCCTCTACACCCTCCGTGTCTCTGCGGTTGGGCAAATCTCGCCCTCACGCGAACGGGTCGCATTTTCCCCGGAAATGTGGCATAAAAGAAGCAAGACGCCGGGCAGCCCCTACCGGAGTCTCTGGCTGGCGCCGACAGGCCGGGCCTGGGCTGGCGGCGAGTGCGCCGCGCACTGCCCTCCCACAGCGAGGGCACTGCCAGCAGCACCGCCCGTTCGGCTGTTCCGGGCTTGCGCGTCCCCCCAGCGATTGGCCGAGGCCCGCTGCCCGGCGCGCCTTCGCCCTGGTGCGGTGCGTGTCAAGGGGCTGCGGGCTGGCAAGCCGTAGCCGCATAAGAAAGGCAGACTATGAGCGAATTTGCGTTCTTCGAGGACTTGACTACCCTGCTGGCGGACATCCAGCCAGACAGCATCATCAGCCGGACGCTGCATGCCGACGACGACCTGAAAGCCGTGCTGTTCGGCTTCGACGCCGGGCAGGAGCTATCCGAGCACACTGCCGCGCTGCCAGCCTCGATCCTCGTGCTGCGCGGCGAGGCCGAGCTATCCCTGGGCGGCGAGCGACGCCAGGCGCGTCCCGGCACCTGGGTGCACATGCCGCCTCACCTGCCGCACACTGTGGTGGCCCACACGCCGCTGATCATGCTGCTGCTGCTCTTCCGAGGGGGCGGCGAGAAATGAAGCGGCGAGCGTGAACGTTCGTATGGCAAGGAATGACATGGAGGAGATGTACCATGCCCACTGTCACTCAACCCCTGCGCGACGAGCATCAGGAACTGTTCCCACACATCGAGCGCATTCGCACGGTCGCCGATGAGGTCGGCGACATCCCTTCCGAGTCGCTGCGGCGCGACGTTGATGCGGTCTACGACTTTCTCGCCCACCATCTGATCCCGCACGCCGAAGCCGAAGACCGCGCGCTCTACCCGGTCGTCGCCAGGGTGCTCGGCGCGCCCGAAGCCACCGCCACCATGCGCCGCGATCACGTTGAGATCGGACGCCTCGTCGGCGAACTGGCCGGGCTGCGCGCGCAGATCGGGGAAGGGGCGCTGTCCGTCCCCCTGGCCAAAGGGCTGCGGCGCGTCCTCTATGGCCTGCACGCGCTGGTGAAGGTCCACTTCGCCAAAGAAGAAGAGGTCTACCTGCCCCTGCTCGACACGCGGCTGAGTCCCGATGAAGCACACCGTCTGTTTGAGGACATGGAGGCCGCAGCAAAGGAGGCGAAAGCAAAACATAGCCACTGAGAGCCGCACCCCATCAGCCCGACAAGGCACGTTGAGTAGGATGCAGCTTATCCTGTTGCGGTCTGTTCAAAAACAAAAGGGGGTTCTTGATGGCTGAACAACCGAGCAAGAGAGCATCTATCCTGACGGCAGGCCGTGTGCTGGTGCTGGGCCTGGTCGGTGTGATCCTCGTCCTCGGCCTGGTGCTGATTATCATGGCCGTTCAGGAAGCCGAAGAGACTGCGGAGGGGCCGAAGCGCGTCAACGCCCTGGCCAATAGCGATAACGAGTGCGTCGTCTGCCATCGCCGCTCTACGCCAGGCATCGTCCAGCAGTACGGCTACAGCACGATGGCCGCCGCCAACGTCAAGTGCGAAGACTGCCACGAGGTGAACGCCGACTATCCGGGCGCGGTGGAGCACGAGGGCACCTATGTCCTGAGGTCGCCCACCACGGCCATGTGCGACCGCTGCCACAAGCAGGAAGTCAAAGAGTTCTACGCCAGCCGGCACGCCCTGCCCGCCTACGTCGCCTACTGGGGCACAGACGGCCTCAGCGAGGAGCTACTCGCCCAGTACCAGGCCATCCCCGAAGGCAGCTTCGCCCCAGACAAGAGCCGCAACGCACTGCACGCGCTGGAAGGGGAAGCCGTCACCCGCTTCGCCTGCGAGACTTGCCACAACATTGGCCAGCCGGCTCCCGATGGATCGGTCGGCCAGTGCCAGAAGTGCCACCTGCGCCACGAGTTTAGCCTGGAGCAGGCACGCAAGCCCCAGACCTGCAACGCCTGTCACATCGGCCCGGATCACCCGCAGTGGGAAATCTACCACCAGTCGCCGCACGGCATCGCCTATACCACGCTGGGCCACACCTGGAACTGGGAAGCCGAGCCGGGCACGCTGTCGGTGGAGGACTTCCCGGCGGCCACCTGCGCCATCTGCCACATGAGCGGCTTCGGCACGACGGGCACCTCCCACGACGTGGGCGAGCGCCTGACCTGGTACCTGTTCTCCCCGATCAGCGAGCGCCGGCCCGCCTGGGAGAGCAATAAGGTGCGGATGCAGGGCGTGTGCCTGGAGTGCCACAACGACAACTTCATCAACGAGTTCTACACGGCGGCAGACGCAGCAACCGGGGCGGTCAACGAGTGGGTGCGCGAGAGCGACGAGATCATCCAGCCGCTCAAGGACGCCGGCCTGCTAACTGACGCCCCCTTCGACGAGCCGATTGACTACGTGTACTTCGAGCTATGGCATCACTGGGGCCGCACGACCAAGTTCGGCGTGTGGATGCAGGGGCCAGACTACACGCAGTGGCACGGCGCGTATGAGGTGCTGTCCGACCTGGCCGAACTGCGCGAGATGGTCGCCGACAGGCTGGAGAAGGCCGGCCTGGCCGGTGAAGAAGGCGGTGAGGCCGCGGACACAGGTGGTTAGCCATGTACCACCTGGCCACCGTCTTTCCGCCGGTGCAGCGCGTGCGCATCCCGCTCTCGCGCGACCAGATCATGCTGCTGATGGCCGCCATCAACGAGATTTTTCTCGGCGTGGACATCTATCTGGCGCACAGCATCAGCGGGACTATCGTGCTATATGAGTGGATTCCGATCATCTTCGGGCCGGTTGCGGGCGCCATCCTGCTCGTCACCGGCCTGATCGCGCTGCGCCAGCGCCCGCTGGCTACCCTGATCGCGACGGCGGTGTTGCTGATCAGCGCCGCTGTAGGGCTGCTGGGCGCGTACTTTCACGTGCTGCGCGCCGCCCTGCCCGAAGGCCCGGCGGGCGAGCAGATCACTGTCCGGCTGCTGGTCTGGGGGCCGCCCTTCCTGGGGCCGACGATGTTTTCGCTGATCGGCCTGTGGGGTATCAGCGCGGCCTGGGTCGAAGACCCGCCCGATAGCGGGCGACTGCGGATGCCGGGCGGCTGGCACCTGCCGCTGCCGCTGAGCAAGACGCGCGCCTACTTCCTGATGTTCGGCCTGGGCACGATGGTGACGACGATCAGCTCCGTGCTCGACCACGCCCGCACCGGCTTTGAGAACGACTGGCTGTGGATTCCGACGACCGTCGGCGTCTTCGGCACGGTCGTCGGGGTGACGCTTGGTTTCATCGCCCGCCCCACCCGTGCCGACCTGATCACTTTTGTGGTCGCCATGTTGCTGCTGATCGCCACCGGCCTGATCGGGGCCTGGCTGCACATCAACGACAATCTCACCTTGTCCGGCGCGTTCGTGGCCGAGCGCTTCATCCGGGGCGCGCCGTTCCTGGCCCCGCTGCTCTTCGCCAACATGGGCGCGCTGGGGCTGATCGTGCTGCTCGACCCGCGCTCGGAGGTGCTGGGCGAGAGCCAGTGACGGCAGCAAACCGTCACAACCGTTGCTGAGTTCCAGAGGGGGGAACGGTTGTGGATTTCGAAATTCGAAGTGCGAATTTCGAAATTTGAAGGTCACAATCGTCGCCGGGTTTAGAAGAGGGGAACCGGTTGCGCTGGTTTCCCTCTCTTTGTGCAGATCAGCGCAGTCCCGCAAGCCGAGGGTGCTGTACAATGAATGGTAGAGAAGGTCTTGGTCAGAGGAGAAGAGGCGATGAAACACGGGTTGTTGGCTTTTTCGCTGGTGCTCTCCCTTTTGCTGGTGATGCTGTTCGCTGGCGTGCCTGGCCTTTTGGCCCAGTCTGACTCGCCCAAAGCGGTGAAGGTGCTCACCATCGCCATGTTTGAAGCGGGCGAGATGCAAGGAGATTTCGCTGGTGAGGCCCAGTTTTGGGTGGAGGGCGAAGGGCTGGACGAGGTCATTGAGATTCCTGGCAGTTGGTCGCCCGTTTATTGCAATGCGGACGGCCATTGCCTGGTGGTGACAGGCATGGGCATTGCCAACGCCGCTTCAACCGTCATGGCGGTTGGTCTCAGCGGCAAGCTCGATCTTAGCCGGGCGTATATCCTTGTGGCGGGGATCGCTGGCGTTGATCCGCACGATGGCACGCTGGGGTCGGCGGCCTGGGCCGACTGGGTGATTGACGGCGACCTGGCTCATGAGATCGACTCGCGGGAGATGCCCGCTGAATGGGACTATCCGCTGATCCATCTGGGGTGTGACGCGCCCTGGTGTGAGGAGGGCTGGGCGGCAGGCACCGAGGTCTACCAGCTCAATACCGCCCTGGTGGACTGGGCCTATACGGTGTCGAAGGATGTCGAACTGGCGGACGGCGAGGCGGCTCAGGCGTACCGGGCCAACTACCCTGCCGACTGGCCCGCTGCCGCGCCGCCCTCGGTTATTCGTTGCGACACCATCGCCGCCAGTACCTACTGGCACGGCGATCTGCTGGCAGCATGGGCGGAATGGTGGGCCAGCCAGTGGAGCGGCGGGCAGGCGAACTATTGCATGACCGAGATGGAAGATAGTGCGACGCTCACAGCCTTGAGCCGCCTGGCCGGCGCTGGCCTGGTTGATCTGGAGCGCGTGTTGGTGTTGCGCACGGCCAGCAACTTCGACCGCCCGTATGCTGGACAGACGGCGGCTGAGTCGCTGGCCGCCGACAGCGGCGGCTTTGTCCCCTCGACCCAAAATGCTTACCTGGCCGGTTCGGTGGTGACAGACTACATCATTGCCAACTGGGAGACCTGGCAGGAGGGCGTGCCGCCCTTGCCGTGATC
>CAYNHD010000304.1:0-4978 GCA_964396775.1 uncultured Thermoflexus sp.
GCCATCTGGTTGGGGCTGTAGCCAAGCTGGTCAATCGCCTGCAACACCCGGCGGCGAGCCTTGTTTGAAACGTGTGGACTTTCGTTGATCACCCGCGAGACAGTCTGGCGCGAGACTCCGGCGAGTTCTGCGACATCGAGAAGAGTAGCGCGCCTGGGTGGCAGAGAAGACATCTTGCCCCTCCGTTGAGTGAACGTTAACATTCAGGAAGACAGAGTGGCGCGCAATCAATCACCCTTACAGTCTCGCATAGCCTGACTTGATCGAATCTCTCGCACAGACCGCTTGACATGACGGCCCGAACCGTGCTACACTTCATTTGTGAACGTTCCCAATTATACACGAGTTTCCCGTCATAGTCAATGAGTGTACGAGGGCCTGCTGTGTGTAGACGGTCGGGCATCAAGGCAGGCATACCTTCCGTTGCGCCTGGCCTCAGCAGCCTGGCGGTGCGTTGCCAATGGCTCATCTGCATAGGTTGACTTACGCGCCGATGTTATTGTAGGCATTTGCTGTCTTCTTGCACAGTATAACCGAGTTCATGTTCGCTCTCGCTTGTGACCGAACCGTATGAGCGGCGGTGTGCTCAGAGGCCGTTTGAAAAGGCCTACAACCCCACCCTAAATCCCTCCCCGCAGGCGGGGAGGGACTTCAAGAACAGTCCTTTCTCCCTTCCCTCGCTTGCGGGGGAAGGGCCGGGGATGGGGGTAAAGATACCTCTCAAACGGCCTCTCAGCCCACAGCAATGATGTTTGGGGTGACCAGGGCCATCAGCCCACAGAAAGGAGGAACGATCCCCTTCAGTCACGAATCTCCGCACTTCCGACCCTGATCGATCAGCCTGACTCGCTACAAGGAGACCCCCCAATGCTTAAGAAACTGTGCTCTGTGTTGTTGGTAGTCATACTCGTCGCTATCGCCGGCCAGTCCGTCCTGCACGCCCAGGAGCCGGTCACCATCCATTGGCTGGAATGGTGGGGGCCGGAATACGGCGAAGAGGTCATGAACGAGCTGACCAGTCGCTTTGAAGCCCAGACAGGCATCCGCGTTGAGCGCACGACTGTCAACTGGGATAGCATGTACGATCTGCTGCTGACCAACGCCCAGGCCGGCACGGCCACCTACGACGTGCTGGGCATGGAAGCGTGCTGCTTCTTGTCGGGCATTGACAAGTTGGGCGGGCTGGAAGACCTGACACCCTATCTGGAGCGCGATCCTGAGTTCGCGGAGCGCCTGACGGATCTCACGCCAGTGCAATGGCGTGGCGGCATCATGGAACTCAACTGGTACATCTTCCCCTACGCCTATGTTTACAACATGGACATCTTCGAGCAGGCTGGGGTTGAGCCGCCCAAGAACTGGGACGAGATGGTGGAAGTAACCCGCCAGCTCAACGAATCGGGCGTCGTCCAGTACGGTTTCGGCGATGTCTTTGGCGGTTTCATTCACCATGTTACATATGCGGTCTATGCCGGACGGCTAGCCCAGCTTGGTGGCCGGATGCTCGATGAGAATGGCCGCGCGGTCTTCAATTCGCCCGAGGGTGTGGCAGCCTTGGAATCCTGGAAAGAGTTCATGGACAGCGGGCTGATGCTGCCTGGTGCCATTGGTATGATGGAGACGGAGGCGCGTGAGGCGTTGGCGGCAGGGACCACTGCTGCCATGTTCGATGGTCCCTTCGCCCAGGTGATCGCCGAACAGATCAACCCCGATATTCGCCTGGCATTTGCGCCAGCCTGGCGGGATGCGTCCTCCGGTTCCGGTGGCTATGTCTGGGCGGGCAGTGGGCTGTCCATCTCGTCGAACTCCAAGCATAAGGATGAGGCTTGGGAGTTCATCAAGTTCCTGCTCAGCGACGAGATCACTGTGTGGCTGACCGAGAAGAACAACATTCCCTACGCAACCAAAGCAGCGTTTGCCTCAATTGAGGAGTCCGATAGCCCGATCCTGCGCGAGATTCCCGCGATGCTGACCCAGGACCCAGAGCACAACCTGCAACTGGAAGCCTTGCCGGAGCAGGAAACACTGCATCGTGAGTTTATTGCGATGCTTCAAGAGGTGCTGGCAGGCAATATCAGCGCCCAAGAGGGCCTGGATCGCGTTGCGGCAATGTGGAACGAAGTGATTGACGCCCAGTAGTCTGATGGGCCGATAAGCGGGGCCTCTGGTCAGCGCCAGAGGCCCCATTCCCTGTTCGAGCAAGCACGGATCGAAGCGCGCGCAGAGGACCTCTTGCCGGGACTGGCCCATCTTGTGGGGGTATCTGCTTAGCGACGGCCCTGCCAGCACTTGGAGATGATGCATCTGATGAACCCCAGGCAACCCCTTACGTCACGCCCTGGCTCGAATGGGGTGCTGGCTCAGCGAGTGACGGCGCCAGCCAGGTGGCGCTGGCGGCTGCCACGCCAAAGCATCGGCTACCTGTTCATTGCCCCAGCCATTATTTTCTTGCTGCTGGTAGTTGCCTATCCGATCTTCACCACCGTCCGCATGAGCGTGCTTGAGCGCAACTACCGTGAGAAGACGACGACTTTTGTGGGCCTCGACCATTACGAGAAAGCTCTCGAAGACAAGATTTTCTGGGACAGCTTGCAGAACACAGTCACGTACACCGTTGGCTCGGTCGTGTTTCACATCCTCATTGGTGGCTTCTTCGCCCTGCTGCTGAACGAAAGCTGGGGGAGCAGCGTATTCCGCAACCTGATGCGCGGGCTGCTCATCCTGCCCTGGCTGTTCTCGATGGCCGCCTCGGCCCTGATCTGGTCGCTGCTCTACCAGCCTATCAGCCCGCTCAACCACCTGATCACTGAGATCGGGCTTAGCTCGAAGCCAGTGGCGTTCCTGGGCGACCCCGATATCGCTATCTGGTCGCTGGTAGCCGTCAACGTCTGGAAGTACTTCCCCTTCTATATGATCATGATCCTGGGGGGGCTGCAATCCATCCCCCCGGAACTGTACGACGCGGCGCACGTGGACGGCGCGGGGCGGCTGCAGCGCTTCCGCTTCGTCACGCTGCCCTTGCTGCGTCCCGTGCTGATCTCGCTGATTACCATTGACTTCATCACCACATTCGGCGTGTTCGATATTGTCAAGCTGATGACCAACGGCGGTCCCTTCCGCGCCACCCAGACGGCAGCTTTCTATGTCTGGCAGAAAGGCCTGCGCGATGTCAACTTCGGCTATGGATCGGCCATGAGCGTGATCATGCTGATCATTGTGGGGGTCTTCACGCTGATCTACTTGCGTGTCACTCAGAAGCAGGCAGTCTATGGTGACAAGACTACAGCGATTTAGCAGGCGGATCAGCCCCTGGAACGTGTTCCTGGCGGTGCTGACCATCGCTGGGGCGAGCGTGATTCTCTTCCCAATCCTCTGGATGGTCTTCGCCTCGATCCGGCCCACCAGCGAGACGCTGAGCAGCCCACCAATGTGGCTGCCGCAGGACATCACCTTCAACGCCTACAAGACCTTGCTGAGCGACGCCGGCAAGCTCCAGTATTTCCTCAACAGCTACGTGATCGCCTTCAGCACAGCCGGAATCAGCGTGGTACTTGGCTCGCTGGCGGCCTACGGATTCTCGCGCTTTCGGATCACCGGCGCGCGCGTGCTGCTCACGCTCATTTTCTCGCTGCAAATGCTGCCGAGCGTCTCGCTGATCATCCCGTTCTTCGACATGTCGCTGGCGCTGGGTATTCACAACACGCGGCTGGCGCTCATCCTGGCGGATACAGCCTTCGCGCTGCCAATCTCGCTGTGGATTCTCAAGTCCTATCTGGACAGCATCCCGGTTGACCTGGAAGAAGCGGCCATGGTGGACGGCTGCACGCGGCTGCACGCGCTGCTGCGAGTCGTGCTGCCGCTGGCGCTGCCGGGCTTGATTGGGACGGGCACCTTCGCCTTCCTGTGGGCGTGGAACGAGTTCATGTTCGCGGTTGTGCTGACGACCGGTCCGGACGCGGCCCCCTTGACCATCGCCATCTCGCTCTTCTTCACCCAGTTTGGCCGCGACTGGAGTTCGATCATGGCCCTGAACGTCATCGCCACGCTGCCGCTGATGCTGCTCTTTGTTTTCTTGCAGCGTTGGGTGGTGCAGGGCATGACCGCCGGCGCTGTGAAGTGAGTTTGCCGTGCCGAGCGGGCACGGGGACGCTGCTCATTCCGAAGGAGAAAGTAACGTGCGTATCGCCATCGCGGGTGTTTCGGTAGAAAACCTCGCTCAGTCACCGCTCTTCACTGACCACGAGAACATGCAGATCTATCGTGGCCCGGAATTGCTTGAGAAGAATCTGTGGTTGATCCGGGGCATGGTGGCTCGTCTCCGCGAGACCGTCAATGTGGAGATCTGCCCCTTGCTGTGGGCAACTGCGTTGCCAGGTGGTCCTCTGACGCATAGCGTCTACCAGGCAATCAAGCAGGAGACGCTGGCCATGATCGCGGCGCAGGGGCCGTTCGACGGCGTGCTGCTGGCCAATCACGGCGCGCTCGAAGCCGAAGGGCTGGCGACTTCGGCGGATGCCGACTTCATAATGGCGGTACGGGAAGCCATCGGCCCGGACACACCGTTGGGCATCGCCTTCGATCTGCACGGCAACCTGACCCCGGAGATCATCCAGGCGGGAACCGTCTTCAGCGCCCTGCGCACTGCGCCGCACCGCGATGACGCGGAGACAGGCTACAGGGTGGCCGATCAACTGCTGCGCGTGATCGAACGCGGCCTGAAACCCCAGACGGCGCTGGTGCGCGTCCCCATCCTGGCCATCGGGGAAGCGACTGTGACGACCTTCGAGCCGATGAAGAGCCTATATGCATCGCTGCCGGAGCTTGATCAACAGCCAGGCGTCATGCAGTCCATCATCATGGTAGGCTTTGCTTTCAATGACAAACCCTGGGTTGGGATGTCCACCCTGGTGACGACCGAAAACAACCCGGCGCTGGCCCAGGAACTCGCCGAAGACCTGGCTCGCAAAGTCTGGGACGC
>CAYNHD010000305.1:0-4949 GCA_964396775.1 uncultured Thermoflexus sp.
ACACCGTCCGCGCCGGAGATTGTGCTCTTCGCCGACGACTTTGCCACCTACAGCGGGCGCTGGCGCGAGAGCACTTCGGCCAAAGCGGTGGTCGCCTATCGCGATCAGGCGTTGCGCCTGCGCGTGGTGTCGCCGGGTGTGGCGGCCTGGTCGGTGCCGGATTTTCACATGCCGCCGGGCGAATTCCGCGTGGAAGCGGTGATGCGCGTTCACGCGGGCGGCGATGACGCCCTGCCCGGTTTCGTGTTGGACTACGCTGCCGACGACCGCTTCCTGGCGGTGCTGGTCAGCCGGGGCGGTGATCTGCGCGTGCTGCGCCGCGAGGGAGACGACTGGCTCGACGTGCCGCTGGCCGAGTCCGCGCAGGACGCGGGTGGCAGGCTCCCCGCGACGGTGGCGCTGCGCGTGGACGTGCGCCGCGACGTGCTGGCCGTCTACGTGGACGATGCCCTGGCGGGCACCGTGCCGCTGGAGCAGGAACTGACCGGCGATGCATTCGGCGTGATGGCGAAGGCAGGGCGTGGCTACGTGGATGTGTCGTTTGACGACATCCTGGTGACTGCCTTGACCTCCGCAGGGGAGCAGAGACCTTGATCGAGCAGATTGAGCCGTTCCACCGCGTGTCGGAGTCTGAGCGCCCGCCGCGCTGGGCCGGATGGACGGTGCGGGCGATGCGCGCGCATTTTACGGCAGCCGGGGCTGTGCTGCTGGTGGGCGCGTTGGCGATCCTGGCTTATCTGTTCGCGCTGGAATTCGAGCGCGTGACCATCACGCGCGGCCTGCGCATCACGCGCCCTGGCAGCATCTACGAGCAGGACATCCAGGTACAGATGGCCGGGGCGGTGCTGCTGGCGCTGGCGAGTGTGCTGCAATTGTGGGCTGCAGGCGCATTAGGGGGGCGGCGACGGGGAGCGCCCGCAGCGGCGCGGTTGGCGGCGACGCTCCTGCTGCTCAGCCTGCCCGCAGGCGTGATCGCCTGGTGGCAGGCGGATCGGGCGACCGGAGCGGGAGTGACCGCCCAACTGCTGAGCGACGTGAGCCTGGGCGTGCGCCTGGTGGCGGTTGCGCTCGTCGTCCAGGGCGTGCTGGCCGCGTGGTACTGGCTGGCGACGGCGCGCCCGGCTTTCCGGCAACTGTTCGATGGGCGCGGGCAGGCCGTCACGCCGGTGTTGCGCCGCCTGGCGTGGCTGGCGGCCAGCCTGGGGCTGATCGCTGCGCTGGTGCTGGGGCTGGGGTTGGCAGTGGCGACCGGCTGGCTGTACGAGTTGCCCGTGCCGCGCCCGCAGCCGGGCGAACTGCTGTACGCGACCTCGTTCGATGCGTTCAACGACGAGTGGGACCTCTATCCGGGGCGGGATTCGGTGCAGGTCGAAGCTCAGGATGACGGTGACGCCGGCGGCGCGCCGGATAGGGCGCTGGTCATCCGCTATGGCTCTGGCACGCCGGACGAAGTGGTGTGGTCTGTGCTCGATCGCAAGTTCAGCGATTTCGACCTGCGCGTGACGGCCCGTCTGCTGGATGGCCCCATTGACCAGAACCAGTATTGCGTGGCCTTTCGCTACCGTGACGAGCGCAACTTCTACCTCTTCTGCATCACCGCCGATGGCTACTACTCGCTGGCGAAGGTGCGCGATGGTGTGCAGGAGAAGGTCAGCGACTGGGGGACGACCAGCGCGATCCGGCTCGGCGCTGCGCCCAACGAGATGCGCGTGATCGGGCAGGGCGACGAATTTCGCTTCTTCGTCAATGGGGAGCGGGTGCTGCTCTGCTTGAAGGGTGAGAACCAGAGCAGCATGTGGGCCTACGGGGAAGGGCTGGGCGTGTGCCTGACGGACGAGCCGACGGACGTGTACCGTGATGGGACGTTTGCCCAGGGGCGCGTCACCCTGGCAGCGGGCACCATTGACGGCAGCGCGGTCACGGTCGCCTTCGACGACCTGTTGATCGTCGGGCCAGACCAGATGGCGGAGTGAGCGGACAATGCGCGTCTACCTGGAGTCCACCGGCTGCCGGCTGAACCAGAGCGAGATCGAGACGCTGGGCAGGCAGTTCGAGCGCGCCGGGCACACGCTGGCAGACGCGGCTGAGGACGCCGATCTGTGCGTGGTCAACACGTGCGCCGTGACGCGCGAAGCGGCGCGCACCAGCCGCGCGATCATTCGCCGCCTGAACCGGGCCAACGCCAGCGCGTCGGTCGTGGCGACCGGCTGCTACGCGCACCTGTCGCCGGACGCGGTGCGGGCGCTGTCCGGCGTCGAGCGTGTGGTGGACAACCTGGACAAGGAGCGCCTGGTGCCGCTCGTGCTGGGGCTGGCGGGGGAGGTTGAGCCGTTCGACCGCGAGCCGCTGGCCCGCGAATTCCGGCCAGGGGCGTTGGGGCGCACGCGGGCGTTCGTCAAGGTGCAGGACGGGTGCAACAATCGCTGCACGTTCTGCGTGACGACCATTGCGCGCGGCCCGGCGCGCAGCCGTCCTCTGGATGACGTTGTGGCGGAGGTGACGCACCTGGCCGCGGCTGGCTACCAGGAAGCGGTGCTGACCGGCGTTCACCTGGGGTCCTACGGGCATGATTGGGGCGACCGCGCAGGGCTGCGAACGTTGGTGGAGGCGCTGCTGAGCCGGACGCCCATCGCTCGCCTGCGCCTGTCGTCGCTGGAGCCGTGGGACATTCCGCCGGACTTCTTCCGCCTGTGGGAAGACCCGCGTCTGTGCCGGCACCTGCACCTGCCGCTGCAAAGCGGCTGCGATGCCACGCTGCGGCGCATGGCCCGCCGCACGACGCAAGCCGCCTTCCGCGACCTGGTGGCCGAGGCGCGCGCCTGCATTCCTGACCTGGCGATCAGCACCGACATCATCGTGGGCTTCCCCGGCGAGACGGACGGCGAGTTCGAGACCAGCTATGCTTTCGCGCGCGAAATGGACTTCATGAAGCTGCACGTCTTCCGTTACTCGGCGCGGCCCGGCACGGCGGCGGCGCGTATGGCCGGGCAGGTGCCCGACGAGGTGAAGCGCCAGCGCAGCGCGCGAATGCTTGCGCTCTCCGATGAGGGCGGGCGGCGCTTCTACGCACGCTTCGTCGGGCGGGTGATGCCCGTGCTGTGGGAGCAGGTGGCGGGGGCGTCGCCAGAGGGCTTTCGTAACGCAGGGCTGACGGACAACTACCTGCGCGTCACGCTGGACGCGCCCGACGTGCTGACGAACCAGATTCTCGCCGTCCGGCTGGCGCGCCTGGGCGATCAGGCGTTGGCGGGCGAGCGACAGCCGGAACCGTGTGGCCAGAGCAGCTCCAGGTGAGGTGAGCGCGTGATGTGCATATTCTGCCAGATTGCCGCCGGGCAGCAGGCGGCGGAGATCGTTTATGAAGACGAGCAGGCGGTCGCCTTTCGCGACATCAGGCCCCAAGCGCCCGTGCATATTCTGATCATCCCGCGCGCGCACATCAGCGGGCCGCTGCACGTTGACGGCGACAACGCGCCGCTGATAGGGCATCTGGTCGCTGTGGCAGCACAGGTTGCCCAGCGCGAAGGGATCGCCGAGGCCGGGTACCGGCTGGTGATCAACCAGGGGCGCGCCGGCGGGCAGTCGGTCTATCACCTGCACCTGCACTTGCTGGGGGGCCGGCGGATGGGCTGGCCGCCCGGCTAACTGGCAGGATGAAAGCGCGGCGGCTATAATGCGTGGCGGTGCGCACACACGAGGCGAGGGGGCACCATGCATCCTAAAGAACAGATTCAAGCGGACTTGAAGGAGGCCATGCGGGCGGGCGATACCCGGCGGCGGGAGGCGCTGCGCCTGCTGATGGCGGCGTTCAAGCAGGTGGAAGTTGACCGGCGCATCGAGCTATCTGAGGACGACGCGCTTGGCATCCTGATGAGCGAAGCCAAGAAGCGCCGTGAGGCCATTGCCGAAATGTCCGGCGCGGGGCGGACTGAACTGGCCGCCCAGGAGCAGTACGAGCTAGACCTCATCGAATCCTACCTGCCGCGCCAGCTTGATCGCGCCGGGCTTGAGCCGATTATCCGCCAGGCCATCGCCGAAGTGGGGGCCACTACGCCGAAGGACATGGGGCAGGTCATGAAGGTGGTGATGGCCCGCGTCAAGGGGCAGGCTGACGGCAAGCTGGTGAATACCATTGTGCGCGAGCTACTCAGCTAGGTGGCGCACCTACCGAGCGCAGAGCCACCCTCTGCGACTGCGCCGAGCGACACTTCCCATCCATTGAGCGGGCGCTGCAGCGCCCGCTTGGGGTGAGGGGGAAGGGCGATGCAAGCCGGGAACCACGACGCCAACGCTGCCAGCGAACAGGAGGGTCTGCACAAGACGCTGCGTAAGAGCGTCTATATACTGCTGCTGGCTGCCTTCGTGTTAAGCGGCTCCCTGATCATCGCCTCGGACGTGCTGTTCCCCTCTGGCGCCAAGGTGGCGCTGGAAGTCGGCGACGTGTCACCGCACGACATCCTGGCTCCGCGCAGCCTGAAGTACGACAGCGAAGTGCTCTCGCAGGCCAAGCGCGACGCAGAGATCGCCGCAGTGCGCCCGATCTACGACCCGCCCGATCCCTCGGTCAGAAGCGAGCAACTACAGCGCGCGCGCCAGATTCTCGACTTCATCGAGAACGTGCGCTATGACGACTTCGCCACTCCCGCCCAGGCCGAGGCGGATATTGCCGCCATCACCGACCTGAATCTGCCACCCTCGACGATCAGCGCGCTGCTTGCCATCGAAGACAACGACCGCTGGCGCGACATTGACGCGCAGGTGATGCGCCTGTTGGAGCGCGTGCTGAGCGGGGAGGTGCGCGACGACAATATCCAGGCCAGGCGCGACGACCTGCCCAACCTGATCAGCGCCAGTTACAGCGAGGCCGAAGTCCAGATCATCACAGGCATCGTGGCCGATCTGATCCGCGTGAACACATACTTCAACGAGGAACCGACCCGGCAGGCCCA
>CAYNHD010000306.1:0-4949 GCA_964396775.1 uncultured Thermoflexus sp.
GGGAAAGGGGCCGGGGGATAGGGGTTGAAAGTGCATTACACGCTCGAGCGGACAGCGATCAGTCGCCAGCCGGACAACATTCACGGAAGGATTGGGGGAAGGCTACAGGCCGTGCGCTAACTCGGCCAGGCGCGGGGCCTGCGCGGCGATCACTGCCGCGTCGCTGCGCCACTCGAACAGCGGGCCGACCCCGCCGTACTCGAAGGCCATGATCTGCGGCGTCGCCCACTCGCCAGAACGGATGCGGTCGAGCGCCCACGCCAGAAACGACCAGTCTTCCTCGCTCAGGCCCAGGTGATCGCAGACCAGCCCCTCCCGATCCAGCCCAATGCCGGTGACGTGTAGCTCGCGTAGGCGCGCGCCCGGCAGCCGCGCCAGGTAGTCGCGCTCGTCCAGGCCCATATGCCGGGCGGCCAGTCGCCCGTGCGAGAGGTCGAGCAGGAAGCCGCAGCCCGTCTCCTCGACGATGCGCCGGATCACGTCCGCCTCGACCGCCGGGCGTAGCTCATCGGGGTACCGCCCGCCGTAGTAGGGCACGTTTTCGAGGATGACGTTCTCCACGCCGAATTCTTCGACCACCAGCCACACGCCGGTTAGCAGCGCGTCGGTGACGGCCCTGATGTCGCGCGGGTCGGTCGTGTCGTGGGCCATCGCGGGGAACGTCTGGCGCGAGGGGACCAGGTGCAGGTTGAGGTAGGGCGTGTTGGTGTCCGTGTAGAGGCGCGCGATTGACTCGAAATCGAGCGTGCGGTTGGTGGTGGGATCGGCGCGCAGGTTGAAATGCACATACACCGGCGCGTGCGCGCGCGCCTCGGCCAGCAGGTCCGGCCAGGGCGGGCACTTAAAGCGATCCACGCTGATCTGCCCGCGCGCGAGCAGATCGGCGGTCTGGGGCGAGTAATTAATGGCGAATTGCACGGGTAAGCTCCCCCGGATAGCCGGTAAACACTGCCCGCGATTATAGCATAGGAGTGCCAGGAGATGCGCGCACGGGAGCCAGGGCGCGCGGGGCGTGCCAGAGCCAGGCCGCCCGCGCCCCTAGAGCGTGTTATGAACTCCGCGCGCTCGGCGCAAGGGCAGCGCGCCAGCCATTTGGGGCGCACTGACCCCACCCTGTAGTCCCTCCCCGCCAGCGGGGAGGGGCAGGTTTCTCCCCTTTCCCTGCTTGCAGGGAAAGGGGCCGGGGGATAGGGGTTCAAAAGCGCATAACACACTCTAGCGGCTGGAGGGCGTCCCCGGCGGGCGAAAGAGGTCTTCGATCAGCAGGCGGATGTCGCTGGCAATCGGCACCAGGATCGCTTCGCCGTCGTCGCTCGTGCTCAGGTACACTTCGTCGAACGAAATCTGAGCCTGGCGGATTTCTTCGGACGGAATCTTCTCGGCGCGCAACCCCAGCCGCACCATCTCCTCAAAGGACAGGTTAGTGCGGATGTTATCCTGCATGGACTCCCACAACGCCGGCGCTTCGGGCAGCAACGCGGCCATACCGCCCGCGCTGAGCACTTTGTTCCGCACGCTGAGGATCACTTCCTGCTGGCGGGTCGAGCGCCCGATGTCGCTGTCGGCGTGGCGCGTGCGCGCATATTGCAGCAGCCGCTCGGCGTCCAGTTCCTGGCAGCCCGCGTCGAAGTGAATGGAGATGTAGCCATAGCTGCCGTCCGGGTAACGGTCGTCGTCAATCGGCTCCGGCGGGCAGACCTCAATCGGGCCGAGAGCGTCAATGAGCGTGGTGAAGACCTCGAAGTTGATCAGCAGGTAGTATTGAATCTTGATGCCCAGCTCTTTTTCCACCGTGCGCACGGCGAAGGCCGGACCGCCGCCGCCAGGGTAGCTGATGTTATCGCCGGCGATGTTCGCGCCGTTGATGCGCCCGGACTGCCCCAGGCCAGGGTACTCCACCCACAGGTCGCGCGGGATGGAGAGAATGGCCGCGGTGTGGCCTACCGGGTCGAGCGAGAGCAGGATGATCGTATCGGTGGGGAAGGTGCCCTGCTCACCAGCGCGCTGGTCAATGCCCAACAGCAGCACCGAGACGCGGCGCGGGTCGTCCCAGGGGGCATAAGCGACCGTCTGCGCCTCGCTCCCAGCTTCAGGGGAAGCGGGAGTCTCCTCTGGCCCGGTGTCGCCAGGGACGGGAGTCATCTCGCCGCCCTGATCGGGGGTGGGCGTGGGCGGCTGCGCTGTGGGCGTAGGTTCGCCGGATGAGGGGCGGCCTAGCTGCGGCGGATCGGGCAGTTCGAGCACGCGGTCCAGTTCGGCGGCGCGGTCGCGCACGAAGCCATAGGCCACCACCGCCCCGGCGATGCTCAGCAGGCTGACGACCAGCACCCAGCTCAGCACGAACCTCTGCGACACCCGCATCGCGACGCACCTCCCGACGCACCTGACCCTGCGCGCGGCGGCGATTATAGCGCAAAACGGCGCTCACCCCACCGGGCGAGCGCCGTGCGTTTGGGCTGCGCCATGCTGATGATGGGTTGTTGGTGGTTGGTAGTTGGTTATTGGTGATCTGGTCTTCGGGCTGCTTCTCCGAACAGGACCGTCTCAACCAACAACCAACAACCTCTTTCGTCCTACCGCAGCGGGATCAGCGTCTGCAGGGGGCCGCCGTCCTCCATCACAGCCTCCACAGCCCACCCGCTGCGCCCGTCGTCGGTGCGGACGCGCCACCAGATGTAGCCCTCCGGCCCGGCGGCGGGACCTTCTACCAGCGTGACCGGCGTGCCGTGCGCCAGTTGGAAGCTGACGGGATAGGTGGTGCCTGGCCCGGTGCGCACGCGCAGCATGTCCCCTTCAGTGGTATTCACCGTGGCGCGACCGCCGATGGCCAGGCCGCCGGGTGGAGTTGCTGGTGTGGGGGGCAGCGGCACGGGTAGCTCAGCCAGCGGCGAGAAGGCGGACAGCCCCGCCCCACCCGCCAGCGGCGTGACATAGATGATGCGGTAGTAGTCATCGCCCGGCACGGCCAGGGCGGTGAACACTTCGGGCGATGGCCCGCCGCTAAAGCGGTGATAGCGCACTTCCTGGGGAACACCCGGCCCGCTCGTCATGAAGACGTAGCCATCCGGCGTGCCCCACACCTCATAGGTGTTGCTCAGGTCGGCGGGCAGCGCGGTGAGTCCGCCGGCGCGATCCACCGCGTACCACTGATTCGCGCCGCCGGCGGTGTAGGTGCCGAAAGCGATGCGCCGCCCATCGTCCACGAACTCCGTCCCGAAGACCACCGTCCCGTTGGTGAACAGCGGGTAGAGATCGCCCGCCTTGTTGGAGTACATGACCATGTTGTGCGTGCAGCCCGGCCCTTCCAGCACGCCCTGCGGGTAGGCAGGATTGGTCTCGATCCAGGTCAGCTCGCTGTTGGGCAGCAGCACGTCGAGGCCGTTCTTGCCGTAGCGGGCGATGCTCGTCACCGAGCCGTCATTGAGATTCCAGACCAGGCCATCGTACTCGCAGAAGCCTTCGGTGCCCCACTGTACCGGCTTGAGGGTGATCAGGCCAGGGCGCGTCGCGGTTGGTTGCTCGAAGGTCTCCAGCATGGGCATCTTGCCGGCGAGATCAATGCCCAGCGCGGCCACTGCCGGGGCGTTCGAGTCCAGCCGGTAGACGATGCTGCCCGTGCTCACCTGCATGACCAGCAGTTCCCAGGCCGGGCGCGCGTCGCTCATGCCAGGGTAGTGGTTGAGCAGGCCGAAAGCCAGCAGTGATCCGTCCTCGCTGAAGGCGTAGCGCCCCAAATGGCAGCCGACGGTCGGCCCGCCGAGCGCCTGGTACACGGCGCGGTAGACTCCGCTGTTGAGGTCGTAGACGCGCACGCTGGTCTGGCTCGCGTCGTCCACCATGCAGGCTGCCAGCAGCGTCCCGTCGCGCGAGATGGTCACTCCAAAGGGTGCGGACAAGACGCCCGCCGGCAGCGGCAGCGTCTTTGTGATCGCGGGCGCGCCGTCGGGGAAGACCTGGATCAGCCGGCCCCCGTCCGCGCCGTACAGCCAGGCGGACCACGAGCCGCCCGCCTGGGCCGACTGCGCGTCCCCCGGCGCGAACGGCCCGGCACCTACGGTGGCGCTCAGAATCAGGATGATCAGGATTGCTTCGCGAAGATGGCTCATGTCGGATACTCCTTACAGTGACTTGTGACCAGGCGACGTGTACTGGACAATGCCCTAATTCTAAACGAAATTGAACGCTTACTGCATAGAGAAGTGGTAAAAGAATCCCGGCGCTTGGGGTACGCCTCAGCGCCGCGAGTCCTGCGGAGAGTCCTGCGGAGAGCGATTGGTGGCGGTCCGGGAGAAACGCCCCTCCCCCTGGCCCTCTCCCCGGCCAAGCCAGGGAGGGGGAAAGCGCCCCAACCAGCGGTCAAAGTCCCCCTCTCTAGCTCTGCTGGAGAGGGGGATTGAGGGGGTGAGGCGCGCAGGGGCGTATGGCGATACGCCCCAGCGCCAGACTTCCCAAGTTTTCGGAAACTTCGGGAGTCTCCCTCCGCGCCGCCGCTACTCCGCGTAGAAGGCGCTCACCCATTCCGGGCGCGGCGGCAGATCGCCCGCCGCGACCTGGGCGCGCCATTCGGCGTCGGTCATGCGCTGGTTGATGTCGCCGATCCACTCGTAGTAAGTGAACACGCCGCCGCGCACCAGTTGCCAGCCGCCAGCCGGGAGGGACACCACCACGTAGATATAGTCCACGTTGCCCACCGCCTCTTGCAGCACAATGTTTGCGCTGGGGTTGCTGGCTACGTCGGTGACCAGCGCCACCGGGTCGGGGTTGTCTGGAGTGGTGGAGAGAGTCACCAGCAGCCCCCACAGGTACTGGCCGAAGCCGAAGATCGTCCAGTATTCGTCCTCGGTGCGCGGCTCGCCAGCCAGTTCCTTGCGGGCGATCTCGGCCAGCCGCGCCGACTGGTAGGCCAGCCCGCGCAGTTGGTAGAGGGTCGCCTGGAAGCCGGTGTACTC
>CAYNHD010000307.1:0-4943 GCA_964396775.1 uncultured Thermoflexus sp.
GAGTCGACGGCCTGGCCGATGGTCTCGCGCCCGACCTACCTGGGCGGGCTGGGCTTCACCCTCAAGTGGAACATGGGCTGGATGCACGATACGCTGGACTACATCAGCAAAGACCCCATTTACCGGCGCTGGCACCACCACCAGCTTACCTTCTCGCTGATGTATGCCTTCAGCGAGAACTTCGTGCTCTCGCTCTCGCACGACGAGGTCGTGCACATGAAAGGCTCGCTGATCAGCAAGATTCCGGGCGATTGGTGGCAGCAGTTCGCCACGCTGCGCCTGCTGCTCGGCTACCAGATGACGCACCCCGGCAAGAAGCTGCTCTTCATGGGGCAGGAGTTCGGGCAGTGGCGCGAGTGGAGCGAGACGCGCAGCCTGGACTGGCACCTGGTTGAGAACTTTCCCACGCACCAGGGCCTGCAACGCTGGGCGCGCGCGCTCAACCACTTCTACCAGACGCAGCCGGCGCTGTGGCAGCGCGACTTCGACCCAGCGGGCTTCGACTGGATCGAGGCCAACGACGCCGAGCAGAGCGTCTACACCTACGTGCGCTACGCCGAAGACCGCTCCGACTTCCTGGTGGTGGCCCTCAACTTCACACCGGTGCCGCGCCATGAGTACCGCATTGGCGTGCCACAGCCCGGCTATTACCGCGAGTTGCTCAACAGCGACGCGAGTGTTTACGGCGGGGGGAACGTGGGCAACTACGGTGGCAAGCACAGCGACCCGATCCCCTGGCACCGCTGGTCACAAAGCCTCAGCCTGACCATTCCGCCGCTGGGCATGGTCGTGCTGAAGCGGGAAGGCGAGTAACCAGGGTCCTGACTAGAACAACTGGAGCGGTATGGTTGCGTGCTTTTCCCAAAGCCGCATTACGTTCGCTCCTGCGGGCGATCCAGCTCCGTCAAAACGGATTATTAATTTATACGTCAAAAGACCGAGATCAGGAAGTGGATTTCCGGGTGCATTTCACGAAAGTTCACGGTCGGCTGATAATGCGTCAGACCTGTTCGGGCTTGTCGCGTATCGCGATCTAAACTGAAATGCACCCTTCCACAACGGACAGTGTATCCCCTTTTCGGTTGAAACTTGTCATACAGGGATTCGTCCCCCATCCCAGACCTTCCCCCTCGTGAGAGGAAGGGAGATAGACGGCTGGCCCGCTCCCCTTTCCCCCGCTTGCGTGGGGGAAGGCGCTGGGGGATGAGGGGCATTTGTGGGTAACGCATAGCCGTTGCGGAGAGGGGGAAAGGCCGGGCATAGCGAGGCCAGGGGGTGAGGTCAATACCAGCGCGACGGTAGCCTTTTTGTACTACCCCGCCCGTTGGCGCGTGATATTACCGCCCGCCGCGCGTTATAACCTGCGAACGAGATTCCCGGCAAAGGAGCGTTGTGCTATGACCAGACACAAGCATTGGACCATCGGCCTGATCGTGTCCGCGCTGCTGGCGGCGCTGTTCCTCGTCGCGCCGCTGCCCATCACCGTCGCCCAGGACGGCGAGACCGAAGCAGACCCGGCTCTGCCCATCGAGATTGAGGGGTTTGTAGAAGCCCTCGAGGGCGATCTGATCGTGATAGACGGCTACACCATCGCGCCCGCCGGGGCCTTCATGCCGGCGACGCTGGCCGTGGGCGATTACGTCATCGTCACCGGCTGGTTGCTGCCCGACGGCGACACGATCCAGGTCACTTCGCTGGTTGTCGCCGAGGGCGCGGACAGCGACGGTGACGGCGTGCCCGACGACCTGGACAACTGCCCGGCGGTCTACAACCCCGATCAGATTGACACCGATCTAGACGGCCTGGGTGATCTGTGCGACAGCGATGACGACAACGACGGCGTGCCTGACGAGAGCGACAACTGCTTCCTGACGCCCAACCCCGACCAGGCGGACTCCGACGGTGACGGCATCGGCGACGCCTGCGAGCCGGACGGCGACGAGGACGGCGTGCCCGACGACAGCGACAACTGCCCGGCGGTCTATAACCCGGAACAGACTGACACCGACGGCGATGGGTACGGCGACGCCTGCGACGGTGACGACGATGGCGACGGCGTGCTCGACGCCGAGGACAACTGCCCGCTGACGCCCAACCCCGACCAGGAAGACGCCGACGCTGACGGCGTAGGCGATGTCTGCGACCTGGGCGAGGACACCGACGCTGACGGCGTGCCCGACGCCGAGGACAACTGCCCGCTGACGCCCAACCCCGACCAGGAAGACGCGGATGGGGACGGCATCGGTGACGCCTGCGACACCTGGGATGACGGCGAGGGTGAGGATGAGGATACGGTCTGCGACCGGCTGAACCATCCCGTCGCCGAGGCGCTGGCCGCGTCGTTCGAGGTGGACTACGCCACGATCATGGGTTGGCACTGCGACGGCTTCGGCTTCGGCGAGATCGCCCGTGCTCTGCTGATCGCCGACATTGACGGGGCGGTGACGGCCCAGGAATTGCTCGATATGTTCATCAGCGGCCTGGGCTGGGGCGAGATCAAGAAACAGTACGACATCCATCCCAGCGAACTGGCCCCCGGCCAGGTGATCTCGGCGCGCGCCCGCGAGCGTTTCGGCGAAGGAGAGGGCGAAGAGGCCGAGGTGGAGGGTGAGCCGCCGGGTCGCATTGGCAAGCCCGACAACCCCGGCAAGAGCGACCTGGCACCGGGTCACAGTGATGACGACGGCGATGGCCCCGGCAAGAGCGAAACAGCGCCGGGCCAGCTTAAGGACAAAGACAAGGGCAAGAAGAAATAGTGCGCTGTGGTGAGCAGGGGCCGGGCCAGGTTGCATAACGACCTCCCCGGCCCCCACCACGCTGGCCGGCCCGGCTGCTATGAACGTAGGGGGCTGTTCTGCTGCGTGCGGTATGGGCGGAACGCCCCTCCCCCTGGCCCCCTCCCCGGCCAAGCCAGGAAGGGGGAAACCGTCCCGTCCGGCGGTCAAAGTCCCCCTCTCTAGCTCGGCTGGAGAGGGGGAGAGGCGTGCGCAGCCAGGCTTAAGTTGGTGCATGTGGGGCGTTTTGCAGTAGGCCCCTACTGACCTCACCCCCGCGCCCCACGCCTGCGGTAGCTATCGGATCGGGTTATAGTAGAGTTGAGTGTCCTATGGCAGACGGCGACGCGATCAGTCCGCATGACCGATACGACCGACACGGCGGAGCAACAGGTGATAGCACGCGCCCAGCGCGGTGACGCCGACGCTGTGGCGACCCTTTACCGCCGCCACGTGGACGCCATCGCGCGCTACATCGCCTACCGTGTGTCCGACGATAGCGCGGTGGAAGACATCACTGCCGAAGTGTTTCTGCGCATGGTCGAGCGCCTGCCACACTACCGGCCCACTGGCGCTCCCTTCGAGGCCTGGCTCTACCGCATCGCCGCCACCCGCGTCGCCGACCACTACCGCCGGGACACGCACCGCCAGGGCAGGTCGCTCGATGATGAGGCGTCCGCCGGCGAGCACGAGCCAGCGCTGGAACTGAGCATCGTCGAGCGCGAAGAATTCGAGGCGCTGCGCACCGCGCTGCACGAACTGACCGACGAGCAGCAGACCATCCTCATCCTGCGCTTTGTGGAGCGCAAGAGTCACGAGGAAGTGGCGCGCATCCTGGACAAAAGCTCGCACGCGGTCGCTGCGGCGCAGCACCGCGCGCTCAAGAAGCTGGCGGGGCTGCTCGGCACCGACAAGGCGGATCGCCACTATCTGCGGGGGCAGTCGCCATGAGCAACATGAGCGACAAAGACATGCGTGACCCGCGCGCGCTGAGAGAACAGCTTGACCGCGCCATCCCGCCGCATACACGCAGCGTGACCGCTGGCGACGCCGATTCGCTGCTAGATGCGGCCCGGCGGCTGGCGTTGGGGCCGCGCGCCGAACTGGCCCCAGCCGCCCGCGAGCGGATTGAGGCGCGGCTGCGCGCCCACGCCGCAGCGACTCCCCTGCACGCCCAAGCGTCTCGCCCCGCTGCACGCTGGCGGCCCGGCCTGGCGCTGCGCGCGGCAGCCGCCATCCTTCTGGTGCTGATCGTGACCCTGGCCGGCCTCACCAGCGCCTCCGCCGACAGCCTGCCCGGCGACCGCCTGTACTCGCTCAAACGCGCGGTGGAAGGGGCGCGGCTGGCGCTCGTCTCGCAGGAGAGCGAGCCAGGGCTGCGCGTCGAATTGGCCGAACGGCGGCTGGACGAATTTGCCCGCCTGCTGGAGCGGCGCGACATCTACCCGCGCGCGCTCGAAGACGCTTCCGCCGAGCTAGAGCGGGCGCTCGACCTGCTGGCAGCGGGCTATGGCGCGCGCGCCTCGCTGGACGCGCGCATCGCCGCGCTGACTCAGCAGCAGACGACGCTCATCGCCCGCGCCGCGCCTCTGGCCGGCTTCGAGGACTCTCTGCGGCTCAGCCAGGCCCAGGAACGCAATCTGGCCGTGCAGCAGCGTCTGGCGGACGAGGGCAGCGTGCCGGGCTTCGTGCCGGAGCGCACGCCGACCCCCACCCCCACGCCTGCGCCCACCGCGTCGCCGACGCCCACCCCAACGCCGACACTGACGGCCACGCCCACCGCCACACCCACGCTCACGGTGACTCCGACAGCCACCCCTACCGCCACCAGCACGCCGACTGGCACGCTCACCGGCACGGCGGGAGCAGCAGGCGGACGGGACGGCGCGCCTACGCGCACGCCGCCCGGTCACGGGCCGACGCCGGGCCTGGGTGACAATCCGCCCGGCCAGGGCGGGCCGCACCCCGGCATTGGCAACGAGGGACAGCCGCCCGGCCAGACCAAGCCCAAGAAAGAACGCTGACCGCCACCCTACCGTGAGGCTTCCGAAGTCTGCTGGAGACTTCGGAAGTCTGGGCCTGGGCGCTCACGCAGGCAAGGCCAGCCGCGCCGCGCTAGTACATCAGGGCGGAAATAGGCGCGCGGTTTGGCCTGATTGACCCCTATCC
>CAYNHD010000308.1:0-4920 GCA_964396775.1 uncultured Thermoflexus sp.
CAGTATGCCGCAGTCGCCCCTGGACATCAGCGAGCAGGAAATCCGCAAGCGCAGCAGCCCGCTGCTCGAAGGCGCCATCCAGGAAGCCGCCCGCTTGCGCCACAACTACATCGGCACCGAGCACCTGTTCAACGCCATGACGCGCCTGCCCGGCAGCATCACCGCGCGCCTGCTGGTCGAGAGCGGGATGGAGCCGCGCACCATCCGCAACCTGATCCGGCGCGAGATCGGCGCGGGCGACGACGCGGTGAGCGACTCACCGCCGCTCACCCCGCGCGCGCATCGCGTGCTGGCGATGGCCGTTTACCTGGCCGACGACGCGGGCGAGCGCCTCGTCTCCGAGCAGCAAGTCTTGATCGCGCTGCTGCAGGAAGGCGAGGGCATCGCCGCCCGCGTGCTGATCCGCCAGGGGGCCGACCTGTCGGCGTGGATCGAGCGGCTGCTGGACGATATAGACGGCGACGCCAACGACTTCGACGAGTTCCTTTTCGGCGATCTGGACTCCTCGCCAGACGCCGAGGACGACCTGGGCGCGGAGCGGCACATGCCCACCCCGCTGCTCGACCGCTATGGGCGCGATCTCACCGCGCAGGCGCGCCAGGGCAAGATCGGCCCGGCGGTGGGCCGCGAGACCGAGATTCGCATGATCGCCCGCACGTTGCGCCGCAGCAAGAAGAACAACCCGCTGCTGCTCGGCGACTCCGGCGTGGGCAAGACGGCGGTGGTCGAAGGGCTGGCCTACGACATCGTGCACGGGCGCGCGCCCCGCTTTCTGCACAACCGGCGCATCATCGGGCTGGAGATCGGGATGCTGGTGGCCGGAACCAGCCTGCGCGGGCAGTTCGAGGAGCGCATCGTCGGCATCGTGGACGAGGCCAAGAACGCGCCGGACGTGATCCTGTTCATTGACGAGATTCACACCATCGTCGGCGCGGGCGACACCATAGACAGCAACCTGGACGCGGCCAACATTCTCAAGCCGGCCCTGGCGCGCGGCGAGATCACCTGCATCGGCGCGACAACCTTCGAGGAATACCGCAAGGCCATCGCCAAAGACCCCGCGCTCGACCGCCGCTTCCGCACCATTGACATCCGCGAGCAGAGCGTGGCCGAGACGCTGGTCGTCGTCGAGCACGTCTACCAGCGTTACGAGGCGCATCACAAGGTGACCATCCTGCCCGAAGCGCGCGAGGCCGCCGTGCGCCTATCCGACCGCTACATCCGCGACCGGCGGCTGCCGGACAAGGCGCTCGACCTGCTCGACGAGGCGTGCGCGCGCCTGACCATCCAAACCAACGCGCCGGACGCCGCCGACGATGAGGACGCTCCGCTGCTTGAAGTCACTGCCGAGATGGTCACCCAGGTGCTCAGCGAATGGACGGGCATCCCGGTCAGCGAGTTGACCGCCAACGAGCGCCAGCGCTTCGCGCAGATGGCCGAGACGTTGGCCCGGCGCGTCGTCGGCCAGGAGCACGCCATCCTGATTGTCTCCGACGCGATCAAGACCAACCGCGCCGGCCTGGGCGATCCCCGGCGGCCTATCGGCGTTTTCCTGTTCCTGGGGCCGAGCGGCGTCGGCAAGACGGAGCTTGCTAAGGCGCTGGCCGCCTTCCTGTTCAACGACGAAGACGCCATCATCCGCCTGGACATGTCCGAGTTCCACGACGAGCACACCGTCGCCCGGCTGATCGGCGCGCCGCCCGGCTATAAGGGCATGGAGCAGGGCGGGCAGCTCACCGAGGCGCTGCGCCGCCGCCCGTATAGCGTCGTGCTGCTCGACGAGGTGGAGAAAGCCGCGCCGGAAGTGTTCGACACCTTCCTGCAAGTGTTCGACGAGGGCCGCCTGACCGACTCGCAGGGCGCGACGATGGACGGGCGTCACGCCGTCTGGATCATGACCAGCAACATTGGCACCGGCGACGTGGGCAAAGGGCTGGGCTTCACCGCCCAGCCGGATCAGCTTCCTGACTACGACTTCCACCTCAAGAAGCACTTCCGCCCGGAGTTTCTCAACCGGCTGGATGAGGTGGTCGTTTTCAAGCCGCTCTCGCCGGAGACGCTCGACGCCATCCTCGACCTGCAAATCGAGGAAGTGACCGCCCGCCTGACCGACCAGCGGCTCAAGCTGGCGCTGGATCAGAGCGCGCGAACGTTGCTGCTGCGCGAGGGCTACGACCCGGCCTACGGCGCGCGCCCGCTGCGCCGCGCCATCCAACGCCTGCTGACCCGCCCGCTGAGCAACGCCATCCTGGAGGAGCGCTTCCAGCCCGGCGACACTGTGCGCATCACCGTGCAGGGCGACACGCTGCTGCTCAAGAAGGCGCGCGGGGATCGTCCAGCCGCAGCCGACGGCGATCCGGCTGCCCAGGCCGAGGGCGTTGAGCCGCCCCAAGACGCGCCGTCCAGGGCCGCCGGCCATGTGGAGTAGCGCTCTACGCAGACAGACAGCAGAGACCGATCATGAGCGTGTCGGCTTCCCGGCCTGACGACCCCGCGTGCGGCGCTTTGCTCTCCGACCACCCGCACCCCCGGCCCGCGCTGCGCCGGATTACGGCGGTGCTCGTCGCGCTGGGAATCGCTGGCGCGCTGCTGGGGATGATGGGACTGCTGGTGCTGGGCTTCGGCTACGGGCTGCCGTTGCTGGTGCTCAGCGTCCCCTTCCTGGCCGCGCTGATCGTCCCCCTGCTGCAACTCGCCGTGCTGCACCCGCGCGTCACCGTCTACGAGCGCGGGGTGTGGCTTCAACCGCTGCTGGGGCATGGCGTGTGGATTGCCTGGGAAGACATCACCCGCATCGCCGAGCACGCGCTGATCCGGCGCGGGCAGGCGCGGGGCCGCGACCGCGAGCACTTCGGCCAGTTGATCGTGGTCGAGCGGGGGCTGCCGCCCGTGTTTATGGTCGTCGGGCTGATGGCGGGGCTTGGCTGGCGGACGCGCGCCTTCGGCATCTCCACGCACAGTCACGTCGAGTACGAGGCGCTGCGGCAGGCCATCGTGCGCGGCGCGCGGCGGTGAGGGCTACGAGGCGCTCAAGAAGCAGGCCTATCTTCCCCCTCTGAGTCGAGCTTCTCGCGCACCCGCGCAGCAAGCTGCTGGCGTTGGCGAGCGGTCATGGCCGGGGTCGGGTCTTCGTGACCGATCAGCTTGTCGTAGGCGTCGCGCAGCAGGGCCGCGCTGCGCGCCCAGGCGTGCTGGTTGATCACCCACTCACGCCCCTGCCGCCCCAGCGCCGCGCCGAGCGCCGGGTCTTCCAGCAGGGCGATCACCGCGTCGGCGAAGTGCTGCGGCGTATCGCGCAGCAGCATGTGCTCGCCGTCGACCGCGCCCAATCCCTCCGCGCCCACCGTCGTGCTGACGACCGGACAGCCGCAGGCCAGCGCCTCCAGCAGCTTGAAGCGCGTCCCGCTGCCGCTGCGCAGCGGGCAGACGAAGACGGCGCTGCCCTGCAGGTAGGGGCGCGTGTCGGGCACCAGCCCGGCGACCGTCAGTGGCATGGCCGGGTCGTCGTGCAGGGCCAGCAGCTCCGGCGGGGCGTCCTTACCCAGCAGCACCAGCCGGAAGTCGGGGCGGCGCTGCAGCACGCGCGGCAGAATCTCGTCGGCGAAGTAGAGCACGGCGTCGGTGTTGGGGAAGTACTTATAGTCGCCCATGTAGACGGCGGTGCAGGAATCGCGCGGGACGGACTCGTCCGGCTGGAAGTAGTCCACATCCACGCCGTTGGGCGTGTGCACGGTGCGCACGCCGGGCGTCGCCCGCTTGACGATGGCCCGATCCACGTCCGACATCACCCCGACGACGGTTGCATCGGCCCAGGCGCGCGGCTCCCACACGCGCATCTTCTGCGCCTCCAGCCAGATGGCGGGCCGCGTGAACCAGGGCTTGGCGACGCGGGCGTGCCGTCCCCAGGCGACGTACTCAATCGCCGGCTCGGAGAGCAGCACAGGTGCGTCGAGGTGGGCGGGCAGGTTGGCCAGCATATAGAACGACTCGACATGCACCAGCGCGACCGGCTTCTCGGCCAGCACGCGCGCCACCGTCTGGGCCATCGCCGGCGTGTGGTAGAGGCGCATGGTGACCGGCCTGGGCGACGTGACACTGAGCCAGGCCGCCTGGAGCGCCCCAGGGCTGGGCGCGCGATCCACGACGATCAACTCCTCACATAGCTCGCGCAGCGGAGTCAGGTCGAAGGCTTGTTCCTCCGGGCGACCGAAACAGACCAGGGTGAGGTGATAATCGTCGCGCAGATGCCTGACCAGGTTGTAGGTGCGGCTGCGCCCGCCGCTGTTGGGCGGGTAGGGCAGGTACGGGGTGAGCATCAGGACATGGGGCTTGCGCATGGCGGTCTCTCCCGTGTGTTGTCCGCCGCAGAGTGTACAGGCGGGCGGGCGGCGCGTCAAATGGGGGGTAGGGCGGGCGAAAGTCGCCGGTAGGGGCGCTGCTCTGCTGCGCCCCGGTTTGCCTCACCCTTGCGGGGCGCGCCAGCGCCGGGCGGGGGAGAGGTTGATGGCTCAGCGTCAGGCAATCGCCTCTCGTTGATTCGGCCCACCTGTTGTACACTAGCGCCCGGCGCTGGCGGGCCACAGTCCCCGCCTGATCACTCCGTCCGAACGACGAAGGAGGCGCATTCCGCCATGATTCGCCGCACAGAATCCGATGCCCTCTGGCTCATTCACCAGGCAACGCACGCAGTCGTCGCCGGGCAGATCGCCGCCCAGTGGAACGGGATCGCGCACAGGCCGAGCGCCCCCCGCGAAGACCTGCTGATTGCCGCCGCCTGTCACGATGCGGGCTGGCACGCCGCCGAAGGCCAGCCGCGCGTCAACGCGCAGGGGCTGCCGCGTACCTTCACCGAGATGGACCTCGACGAGCATTTCGCCATCTGGCGGGCGAGCATAGACGCCGTGTTCGCCATGAGCCGCT
>CAYNHD010000309.1:0-4916 GCA_964396775.1 uncultured Thermoflexus sp.
TCCCCGCCGGCGGGGAGGGACTACAGGGTGGGGTCAGGGCGCTACCCATGCGCCGGGCCGGAGGTGGCGACGATCTGCCCCTGGTGAATCTGCCAGCGCGCCGCCTGGCGCAAGAAGTCCTCGGTGAAGATGTCCGGCTCGGTCGTCGTCAGCAGCGCCTGCGACACGCCGCTGATGCGGCTGAGCAGGTAAGCGCGCCGGTCGCTGTCTAGCTCGGCGACCACCTCATCCAGCAGCAGGATCGGCCACTCGCCCAGGGTATCGCGCATCCAGTAGAGTTCGGCCAGCTTAAGGGCCATAACCGCCGTGCGCGCCTGCCCGCGCGAGCCGAACAGACCCAGGTCGCGCCCGTTGACGAGCAGCCGTAGCTCGTCGCGCTGCGGCCCGCTCAGCGTCATGCCGCGCGCGATCTCCTCACCGCGCGTCTGGGCCAGCCGCTGGCCGTACTGCCGGGCGATCTCGGCGGCGCTGATCTGCCGGTTGAGGTCGAGGCCGGGTACGTCGAACGAAAGCTGGCCAGAGTTGTTCGGCGTGGCCAGAAAGCCCGGCTGGTAGCGCAGTTCCAGGTCTTCGACGCCCCCGGAGAGGTCGGCGTGAACGCGCCGCGCCTTGATCTCCAGTTCGCGCAGCAGGCGCTGTCGTCCGGCGACGATCACCCCGGCAGACTCGGTGATCTGCTCGTCCCAGAAGTCCAGTTCATCCGGGCCGGACTCGCCGTCGGCGATGCGCTTGAGCAGGGCATTGCGCTGCCCCAGCACCTTCTCGAACTGGGCGAGCGCCTGGCAATAGGTGGCGTCGGTCTGGCACAAGGTCACATTGAGATAGCGGCGGCGTTCGGGGGGCGGCCCTTCGACCAGCGCCAGGTCTTGCGGCAGGAACATGACCACGTTGACCTGCCCGATCAGGTCCATCACTCGCCGCGTCACACCGTTGACGCGAATCTCCTTGTTCAGGCGCGCGCCGTTGGCGCTCTCCGGGGCGTAGGTGAGCGTGATCTCTACGCGGTTGTACAGCCCGCTGGCCAGGGCGACCTGCGCGCTCACTTTGGCGAAGGGCAGCACATCCTGCTCCGCGCCCCAGTTGATCAGTTGGCGGTCGGTCGTCGTATAGGGCGAGCGCGCCGTCGCCAGGTAGTAGACCGCCTCCAGCAGGCTGGTCTTGCCCTGGGCGTTGGCCCCGTGCAGCAGGATCGGCCCGTCGGGCAGGGTGACTTCCAGGCGGGCGTAGTTGCGGAAGTTCTGAAGGGAGAGATGCTCAAGGCGCATGACTGGCGGATGGCTCCCTGTGTGCGGATCACCACCCCAAGTATACCGCCCCTGCGCGCCGCGTCCCAGGGGGACTTGCAGACAGCCTCACCCCCAGCCTCGCTACGCTCGGCTCGCCCCCTCTCCACGACGTGGAGAGGGGGCGGCGAGGCGCGTCAGCGCCGAGCGGGGGTGAGGCTCACACATCGAGCAGCAGCGGGACGCCCAGACAATATGCGACGTACAGCGCGTAGAAGAACGCCTTGAGCGCGCCAATCGTCGCGTCGTCGCGCGGGTCGGGCGCGTGCAGGAAGGGAAGGTGCGCGTCAATCCATGCCTGCGACGGCGGATCGGCAAGCTGCATCATGACATCCGCCTCCAAGTCGGGCGGCACCGCGCCGAAGAACTGGAGCAGCAGCGAGCCGTGCGCCGGGTAGATGGGGCCGGAGAGGAAGAGCATCTCGAAAACCTGGTCGCCGCTGACGGTCAGCGCGCCCAGGTTGCGGACGGGAGCCTGCGCGCTTGTCAGGAAGACGCCCGGCTCAGCGCGCAGCGCCGCTGTGCGCTCGCCGCTGTAGCCCATGTCGCGCAGCGCCCGCCCCAACAACATGAAGAGCAGCGGGGGCTCGCTACCCGGAAGCTGGTCCAACAGCCAACGCTCGCCCGCCTCCGAGAGCGGGTAGTTGATCGCGCCCGTGCAGCCGAACGCCCGCCGTCCCACATTAGCCAGGCATTGGGCGCACTCCGGCTCCCAGGGGGTGAGTTCCTGCGCGGCTTCGAGCAGGTCTTGCACGACGACCAGTTCGACATCTTCCGCCCCATCTGGCAGGCGGCGCACCATCTCGAAGGCCATCTGCTGGGGCGGGCGCAGGTCGCCCTGGTCGCGGTAAAGCTGGATGATCTTCGCGGCCCGGTCGCGCCCCTTCAGGCGGCCCATCAGCCCTTCAACGGTCAGGGCGCGCTTGGGCGCGCAGTCCAGGTCAATAAGGTAGTCAATGCCCATCGCGCCGTCTCATCTCTCAAAAGAGCCGCCCCACATCCATGCCAGACGCGGGGCGGCAACCATCAGCCTATGCGTTGCGGCAATCCGATTAACGGATCGGCAGATCGGGCACGCGGCCCTCGATCAGCGTGACAAAGGGCGAATAGACCCAGCCATGCCCGCCCTCGAAGGGGATGAGGTACCACGCGCCGGTTGTATTGCGCCCCAGCACGACGAACTCGGTGCCCTCTGCCACCTGGCCGATCTCCGCGCCCTGGGTGCTGGCCGCGTTGCGCACGATCAGGTTGGCCGTCGCCACGCCGCGCACCGTCACCGCCGCGCCGGCCTCCGCGCCGGGCACAAAGATCGCGCCCATCGGCGGCACCGGCACGACCTCGGCGCTCACGACCAGCTCGCTCTCGCTCCCGTCCAGCAGCCGGACGTAAGGCGCAGACACCCAGCCGCGAATGCCCTGGTAGTCCACCAGGTACCACGCGCCGTTGCGGTTGCGCGCTTCAACCTCGAAGCTGGCGCCCAGCGGCACCGAGGCGATGATCTTCGAAGCATAGAGCGAAGCGCCGTCGCGCATCCGCACCGTGTCCGTCGCCTGCCCCTGCAAGAAGCGGCGCGGCGGGCCGTCGGGCGGCAGAGCGGGCGGCGCAACCTCGACCGTGAGGCGCGGGATGTCGTCCACGAAGTCCGGCTGACCGCCGCCGGTCGTATCTTCGTTCTTGGCGGCATCGGTCGAATAGAGATAGACCCAATCATTGCTCACCCAGCCTTCGGTGCCGTCGCCCAGGTCAATGAGCAGCCACGACAGGTCGGGCACGCCGCCGAGCACCAGGTAATCATCCGGGTAGAAGACCTGCGCGATGGCCGGATAGCCCAGGCCCGGCCCGGTGCGCACATTGACGTTGTACCCGGTTACCCCGGCCTTGACCACCGTCGGAGGCGGGGGTGCAACCGGTGCAGGAGCAACGCCGCCCCCGCCCGCGCCGGTGCCGTCCACCTGGAACCAGCGTACCAGGATGCGCGCCTCGCCGGTTGCCTCGTAATACTCCACCTTGAGGTCGTGGTTGCCTGCCGTCAGCGCGTAGACATCAGCATCGTAGGTGCGGTAGCCTTCGGGGTTGCCGTGCCACTCGTTGAGAATCTGCGTCACGTCAATCCACATGCGCACGCCATCATCCGCGCCGACCTGGAAGCGCCAGTGCCCCGACGCCGGGATGTTGACGGTTGCCGTCCAGCGCGCGCTGAAGTTGTCAGCGTTGACGCCGGCCCCTGGCGAGCCGGTGCCCCAGTTGAAGTTGATGTCGCCGTCCACGCGGGTCAGAGTCGGCGCGGCGGAGAGATCCAGGTTGTTGTAGTACGAGGCATTCCACGACGCCGGGCCATAGACCGTTCCCGTGCCGCCCGCAGGCACGCCGCCGCTGTACCACCACTCGACCTTAACCCCGGCGTTACCCGTAGCCTCGTAATACTCGACCTTCAGATCGTGATTGCCCGCCGTAAGCTGGTCAATGCTGACTTCATAGGTGCGGTAGCCTTCGGGATTGCCATGCCACTCGTCAACGAGGGGAGTCACGTCAATCCACATGCGCACGCCGTCATCCGCGCCGACGCGGAACGTCCATTTGCCCGCCGTCGGGAAGTTGACGGTCTTCGTCCAGCGCGCGCTGAAATTGTCGGCAGGCACCGCCGGGTCGGGCGAGCCGCTTGCCCAGTTGAAGTCAATCCGGTCGTCAATGCGCGAGACCACCGGACCGCCAGAGAGCGATATGTTGTTGAAGTACTGGGCGTTCCACTGTGTGCCAGGGTTCGCCTCGGCCACCTTCGCCGGACCCAGCGCGAGCGGCCCCGGGCCCAGAATTGCCGCAAGACTCATCGCGGCGATTACAATCCAGATCGTCAGGTTTCGCATGGCAATCTTCCTAACTACCACTCGCTTGGCACAAAGTCGTGCGTTCGGGATTATAGAGAAGGCCCCTGCTTCTGGCAAACTCTGTTCGCCTGACGGAATCATGACGCAGCGCCAGCAGCGCGCTCCAAAACATGCAGGGCTTTCTCGGCGGCGCGCTCCCAGGTGAACGCCTCCGCCTGGCGGAATCCGCGCCGCAGCAGGTCAGCGCGCAGGCGCTCGTCGTCCACCACGCGGCCCATCGCCGCGGCAATGGCCGCCACATCGCGCGGGTCCACCAGCAGCGCCGCGTCGCCTGCCACTTCTGGCAAGGAGGACGTGTTGCTGGTGATAACCGGCGTGCCGCAGCGCATCGCCTCCAGCACAGGGAAGCCAAACCCTTCGTGCAGCGTGGGGAAGACCAGCGCCAGCGCCCCGCTGTAGAGTGCTGCCACATCCGCGTCCTCCACATAGCCGGGCAGGATGACGCCTTCCACGCCCGCCGTCCAGGACGGGTCGTAGAGCCAGCCCTGTTGCCCGGCCAGCACGAGCGCCACGTCAGCGCGCCTGCTCGTCTCGCGCCAGCGCGCATACGCCTGCACGATCCGCGCGATGTTCTTGCGCGGTTGCAGCGTGCCGACAAAGAGCAGGTAGCGCGCCGGGAGCTTGTAACGCGCGCGCACCGCCGCCAGCCGCCCCGGATCGCTGACGGGCATGAGCGCCGCATCTACGCCCGGATAGACGAGGGCGATGCGATCTTCAGGCACGCGGTAATGGGCGGCGATGTCGCGGG
>CAYNHD010000310.1:0-4893 GCA_964396775.1 uncultured Thermoflexus sp.
GCGTGACCGGCTGGAGCTAGGCGGGGTGGTTTCGGGTCGTGCAGGGGGACATCAGCGCCGCGCCAATTGTGGCGCAGTGACGCACCCATTCCGCTGGTGAGTTCCGCTCAGCGCCCCGGACGGGTTCCGCGCCCGCCGGGGCGCTGCTCTGTTGCGCCCCCGGTTAGCCTCACCCCCAGCCTCGCTGCGCTTGGCTTGCCCCCTCTCCACGTCGTGGAGAGGGGGCGGCGAGGCGTGTCAGCGCCGAGCGGGGGTGAGGCTCGTCCGCCGCTAGGACTCCGGTCACGCTGCGCGCCGACTTTCCCCGCAGTATACTGGGGGGACAGGCCGTTGTTCGTCCAGTCCGCCGGGGGAAAGTGCCATGATCCAGGCCGAGGCCATCTACACCACCCAGCAGATCGCCAGCGCCGCCGAGGTTTTCGTGGACGCGCTGAGCGCGCTCTTCCCTGGCGACACCTTCGAGGCGCTCTTTCACCGGGGGACGCTGCGCCGCGCTTATTGGGCGGCGCTGCAGGCGGCGTTGAGCAGTTACGCGGCGCAGGACAAGGCTCCGCTGGTGCGCGGGCTGATGCGCGAGCACGCCCTGGCCGATCCTGCGGTGGTGGACGAGCTGCTCAAGTTGTTCGCGCCGGGGCAGTCACCGGACTATGGAGCGGTGGGCGCGCGCTGGGCGCGGATGCTCGATCTGCCGGAGGACGAAAACGCGGCCCTGGCTGCTGAGGCTCAGGTGCTTTTCCACGCGCTGGCGGCGGAACTGCGCCAGTCGCCGCCGCTGCGCCTGGCCGTCGGCCAGATCACCCTGGCCCGCGAGCGCATCCCCGACGATGACCTGGACACGATCCCTGCCACGCGAGAGCAAGACCTCGCCCGCCTGCTCGATGTCGCGCTGCTCGGCGGGCCGGGCATGGCCGCGCTGCAGGTGCGGCACTTGCTGGCGCTGTCCGCGCACTGCGCGCCACACGCCGCCGATTCGCCAGCGCGGACATTGGCGGCGCTTGCCCGGCTGGCGGAGTCCCTGCCAGCGGATGCGCTGGCCGAGCTATGGGCGGCGGTAGATGCCCTCGATGATGCGGCGCTGCGGGCGCGCAGCCTGGCGCACCTGGCCCCGCACCTGGAACGGGCCGGCCTGGTGCCGGACGCGCTCGCCCTGGTCGAGGCGGCGCTCACTGCACGCCCGGCTCCGCTGGCACCCCTTGAGCGCGCCGCTGTGCTGCTGGCGCTGGCTCCGCACCTGGGGACCAACGACCGCGAGCGCCCTCTGCCGCTGCTGCAGGAGCGCGCGCTGGAAGCAGCGCAGGCCATCGGCGATCCCGCGTCGCGGGTGCGCGCGCTGGGCGCGCTGGCCGAGCATCTGTCCCCTGAATGGCAGCCGGTTGCTGTCACCCATGCCTTCGAGACAGCCCGGCGCATCCCCAGCGACCTGGCCCGCGCCGCAGCCCTGGCCGCCCTGCCGCCGCATCTGCCCGCCGAGTTTCACGCGCCGCTGCTGGCCATTGCCGGGGAACTGGACTCGCCGGAAGCGCGCGCGGTGCTCCTGGGACGGATGCTGCCCTACCTGACGCCCCCGCTGCAAGCGCGGGCGCTGGTGGACGCCCTGAACGCCATCGCCGGCATCAGCGGCGACGACGCGCGCTCCGCCGCCCTGATCGCCCTCGCCCCCGGCGTCGAAGCCGTCGGGCCGCTCCAGCACATGCCGGACGGTCTGCGCCAGGCGATGCAGGTGCTGTTCACCATCACCCGCGAGGGGGATCGGGCGCGTGCCTTCGCAGCGCTCGCGCCCACGCTGTCCCCGGAACTGCTCGGCGAGGCGTTGCTGGCGCTGAAGAGCATTGGCGATGCAGAGGAGCGCGCGCGGGCGCTGGCGCGCCTGGCCCCGCACCTGTCGCCGGAGTTGCAGGTTGCCGCGTTCGGCATGGCCCGCGAACTGGCCGCGCCGGGCGCGCGGGCGCTGGCATTGGGGGCCATCGCCCCCTACCTCGCGCCGGTCGCCCGCCTGACCGCCCTGGACGAGGCGCTGCAGGCGGCGCTGGCCGCCGCCCCGGAGGAGGCGCGCGTCGCGGCGCTGGTGGACCTGGCCCCGCACCTGCCAGACGCGCAGCGGACTCGCGCCCTGGACGCGGCGCTGGAGTCGGCGTGCGCGGTGGCGGAGGATAGCGCGCGGGCGCGGGCGCTGGTCAGCCTGGCTCCCCACCTGCCCGACGATCAGCTTGCTGGCGCGCTGGCCTGCGCGCACACGCTGCACGACCCGCTGGAATGCGCTTTCGTGCTCGGCGCGCTGCTGCCCCGTCTGGCGGGCGAGGAGGCGGAGCGCGCCGGGGAAGAGGCGCTCGATCTGGCGCGCGCGCCCCGCCCCGCCCATCACCGGGCGAGCGCGCTGGCGGCGATTGCGCCTGTGCTGCCCCCCGCGCTGCTGGAAGGGGCGGTCGCGGCGGCGCTGGACATCGAGCCGCCGTATGACCGGATGCACGTGCTGGCGGCATTGCTGCCCCGCCGTCCGGCGCAATTGCGCGACGAGGCGCTGGCGACTGCCCGCGCCGTGCCCAACCGCGCGCAACGTGTCGGCGCGTTGCTGGAAGTAGTGCCGCACCTGGAACGAGGGGAACGTGCGTCCGTTCTGGCCGAGGCACTGGAGACGGCGCTGGGCATTGACGACGATTACGACCGGGCCAGCGCCCTGGCCCACCTCGCGCCGTACATCGGCGCGAACGACGCGGCGCGCAACCGCGGCCAGGACGCGCTCAGCCTGGCGCTGGATGCCTGCCTGGAAGTGTTGCACGACGAGTGGTGCGCGGACTCGCTGGCGCGGCTGGCGGAGCTAACCGCCGCCCTGCTGCCGCCGGCCCAGGCGTACCCGCTGTGGCGACGGGCGGCGCTGGCCCTGCGTGGGCAGCCGCAGGCGGACGTGCTGGCGGCGCTGGCGGCGCTCGCCCCGCTCATCGCTCACCTGGGCGCAGCCCCGGCAGTGGAGGAGATCGCCGGGGCGCTGTGGGGTGCGGCATCTGGATGAGGCTGGTTTTTGGTGGTTGGTTCTTGGTTCTTGGTAAAGACGATTCCGTTGCGCGCGCCTTCTACCAACAACCAACAACCAATAACCCTCCTCAACGCACCAGCGGGTACGTCCAGAACAGAGCCACCTCGCCGCGCGCCAGGTCGTCATTGTGGTACAGCGTCTCGCGCAGCCCGTCCAGGCGGCAGCCCAACGCCAGGTAGAACCTGCACGCCGGGACGTTGTTGGTCTGCGTCTCGAAGACCAGCGCCCGGTACCCCTGCTGGCGCGCCCAGGCGACAGCGCGCGCGAACAGCTCCCGCCCGATTCCCTGGCGGCGGATGGCCTGGTCGAGCATCAGGTTCCATACCCAGGCGGTGTTGTTCCACTCCTGCGGCGTCACTTCCAGCAGGCCGGTGATGCGCCCGCGCCATTCGACGACCAGGTGCAGCCCGTCGCCGCGCCGCAGCCGGCGGCGGATGGCGGCCTGCTCGTTGGCGTCGAAATCGTAGGCATGCCCCTTGTCGAACGGCTGTGTCAGGGGGTATTCCACCAGCCGCCAGCCCGCTTCGAGACCCTGCCCCAGCCGCTCGACGCGCAGCGCCGTGTCGCTGACAAAGCCAGGGCGAATCTCGGCCAGGCGCGGGATGTCAGCTTCGGTCAGGGGGCGGATGGTCGGCTCGGCGGGCATGGGGCGGCGTCCTCTGGCGCGTGGCCGGTGACGGTAGGCGTGGTGATCGCTCGGATTGTACGCCCGCCCGCCGGATTTTCAAGGGGGCGAGCAGCGAGAAGGCTTCGGAAGTCTGCGAGACTTCCGAAGTCTGTCACTGGCGAGTATGCTATTATGGGGAACGGCGAGAGGAGGCGCTATGCAGGACAGCATACGCGAGCGGGGAACGGCCTGGGGCGCGCGAGTCAGCTTCGCGGCGCTGCTGCTCGTCTGCTCCGAGTGGGTTGTCTGGCAGACGCCGACTCGCTTCGGCCCGCTCGACTGGCTGGGCCTGGCGGCGCTGTATCTGGCGCTGGCGGCGGCCTCGCTCGACCTGATCGCGCGATGTGGCGTGCGCGAGCCGCTGGGACTGCTGCTCGTGGCCGGGCTGTATGGGCTGCTCAACGCCACGCTGATCAGCGGCGTCACAGCGCGCGATCTGCCGCTCAGCCTGCTCGGACGCCCGCTTGGCGCGCAGCCGCTGGCGTTCCTGGTGGCGTTCGGCGCGTTCCGCGTGCTGAGCAGCGGGCGGGCGACCGGGCCGCTCGACTTCCTCATCGCGCTGGGGGGCGGCCTGGCCTGGGGCGTGTGGGTGCGCTGGTTCCCGCTGGTGGCCGACGAGCCGGTGCCTGCCGCGCGCTCCGGCGAAGCGCTGGCGGCGCTGGCGATTCTGCTCGTCGCGTGCGGCGCGCTCCGCGCTGTTCTGCCGCCCGGCAGCCCGCGCCGCGTCCAGGAGTGGCGGCTCACCGCGCTGGAGTGGGTGCTGGTGGGCGGCGTGCTGGCGGCGGCGCTGGCCCTGGGCGCGGCGCGAGAGGCCATTGGCGGGGCGGCCATCAGCATTGTGATCGCGCCGGGTAGCTTTCTGGTGGCCCTGCTCTACGCCAGCGCCGTGCAGCGCGGCCCGGCGTCGCTGCTGGACGCCGTGACGCCGCCGCGCCGCCCGAATCTCGCCGGCTGGCTGGTGGTGATTGTGCCGTTCCTGGCGGCGGGATGGGTCGGCTATCACCTGCCTGGGGACGGCGCGAGCAGCCCCCAGAGCGACCTGCTCTTCGGCGGGCTGGCCGTCTTCGGGCTGATCTGGCCGCCGCTCGTCTCGGCGCTGATCGGCGCGCGCGTCGTGGCCGCGTTGGTGCGCGAGGGATGGTGAGAAGAGCCAGGAGTGGCGAGCGTAGGGGCGTATTGCAATACGCCCCACCAG
>CAYNHD010000311.1:0-4888 GCA_964396775.1 uncultured Thermoflexus sp.
GCTGGCGGATTCCCGTAGGGGCGTATCGCCATACGCCCCTACGGGGCCTCACCCCCGTTCGGCGCTGGTGCGCCTCATTGCCCCCTCAGCCAACATGGAGAGGGGGCGAGCCGAGCTAAGCGAGGCTGGGGGTGAGGTCAACCGGCGCGGGCGCAACGAGCAGACTTCCGAAGTCTTCAAGACTTCGGAAGTCTAGAGGGCGCAGTAGAGCAGCGCCCCTCCGAGCCGGATGTGTGACGCCCCTCCGAGGCCAGGTAGCGATTAGCCGCTCATCCACCTCAGGAACGGGATCGCCTCCCGCCCCCTGACCCACCGCTCCCCACTCCCCGCTCCCAAAGGAACGTCGTATGGCCGAGATCACGTTACGCCCCATCCCCCAGGCACCTACTGGCCCGGTCCCCCGATCCGCCGACTGGCCGCGGCTGGGCATCCGCCGCTTCGTGCTGCTGGGTCTGCTGCTGGCGCTGGCGGGAGTCTTCCTGCTCAGCCTGACGCTTGGCTCGGTGGAGATTCCGCTGCGCGACATCGCCAAGATACTCATCGGTGAGGAGCCGGCGCGCCAGACGTGGACGACGATCGTGCTCAAGTTCCGCCTGCCCAAAGCGATCACGGCGACGCTGGCCGGGGCGGCCCTGGCCGTGGCCGGGCTGCAAATGCAGACGCTCTTCCGCAACCCGCTGGCCGACCCGTTCGTGCTGGGCATCAACTCCGGGGCGAGCCTGGGCGTGGCCCTGGTCGTGCTGTCGGTGGGCGTGGCCGGCGTCTCGGCGACCTCCATGCTGGCCGGGCTGGGGCTGCTGGGCAACTTCGGGCTGACGCTGGCGGCCAGCCTGGGGGCGGGGCTGGTGCTGGGGCTGATGCTGCTCGTCGCCCGGCGCGTGCCCAGCACGACGACCCTGCTGATCATGGGGCTGATGGTCGGCTATGCCACCGCCGCGCTGGTCAGCTTGCTGCTCTACTTCAGCATCGCCGAGCGCATCCAGGCGTACATCAACTGGACGTTCGGCAGCTTCGGCGGGGTGACGTGGAGCCAGCTTCATGCCCTGGCCCCGGCGGTGCTGCTGGCCCTGGCCGTGGCCCTGGCCCTGGCCAAGCCGCTCAACGCGCTGCTGCTCGGCGAGACGTATGCGCAGACGATGGGCCTCAACGTGCGCCGCGCGCGCCTGGCGATCATCCTCAGTGCCGCCGTGCTGGCCGGGGCGGTGACCGCCTTCTGCGGGCCGATTGGCTTCCTGGGCATCGCCGTGCCGCACCTGGCGCGCAACCTGTTCCGCTCGTCCGATCACCGGCTGCTGCTGCCCGCCTGCGCGCTGCTGGGCGCGCTGCTGGCGCTCGTCGCCGACATCATCGCCCAGTTGCCGGGCACGCAGACTGTGCTGCCGCTCAACGCGGTCACGGCGCTGATCGGCGCGCCGGTCGTGGCCTGGGTGATCCTGCGGCGGGGCAGCGCGCGGCCTTCGATTTCCGGCTAGAGTATGTCATGCACTTTTCAACCCCTATCCCCCGGCCCCTTTCCCCGCTTGCAGGGAAAGGGGAGAAGCCTGTCCCTCCCTGCCAGCGGGGAGGGACTACAGGGTGGGGTTAGTGTGCTACACGCGCCCGCGTGTTGCACGCTACGCCTGGCGTGTGGAGTTCATAACACGCTCTAGAGGCCGATATGCTAACCATGCCCGATCCTGTCCTGAACGCCCGCGACCTGACCATCGGCTACGCCGCGCCGCGCCGCGCGCCAACCGTCGTCGCCGAGCGCCTGGCGGCGGCGCTCTACCCCGGCGAGCTGGTCTGCCTGGCCGGGCCGAACGGCGCGGGCAAGTCCACGCTGCTGCGCACGCTGGCCGGGATGCAGCCCGCGCTGGCCGGGGAAGTCCGGCTGGGCGGCGACCTGGTTGCCGCGCTGGAGCCGCGCGAGCGCGCCCGGCGGATGAGCGTCGTGCTGACCGACCGCGTGGAGGATGGGCACCTGACCGCCTACGCGCTGGCGGCGCTGGGCCGCCATCCCTACACCGACTGGACGGGACGGCTGAGCGCGCACGATGAGGCGGTCGTTCGCTGGGCGATGGAGGCGGTGGGGGCCAAACCCCTCGCCGCGCGCCCGATCAGCGAACTGAGCGACGGCGAGCGCCAGAAGATCATGATCGCCCGCGCGCTGGCCCAGGAGCCGCTGGTCATGCTGCTCGACGAGCCGACGGCCTTCCTCGACCTGCCCAACCGCGTCGAGATCATGCGCGTGCTGCGCGCCCTGACCCGCCAGACCGGGCGGGCCATCCTCCTCTCGACTCACGACCTCGACCTGGCCCTGCGCAGCGCCGACCGGCTGTGGCTGCTGCCGCACGGCGGGCCGCTGCACGACGGCGCGCCCGAAGACCTGGTGCTGAGCGGGGCGCTGGAGGCGACGTTCCACAGCGAGGGGATCGCCTTCGACCGGCAGACGGGGACGTTCGCCATCGTCGCCGCGCGCACGGGGGGCGTGGCGCTGGTCGGCGCGGGCGTGACCGCCCTGTGGACGCGCCGCGCGCTGGAGCGCGAGGGCTACTGCGTGGCGGAGGAGGACGGCGAGGCGTTCGCCCGCGTCGAGGTGCTGGGCGGTGAGGAAAGTCCGCGCTGGCGCTGCACGGTGGGCGGCATCGTGGGCGAGTACGATTCGCTGCACGCGCTGATCGCGGCGCTGCGCGCGGCGCAGGCATAGAAAGAGCATACCGCAGAGGCGCGGAGAACGCAGAGGAAAAGCAGGAAAGGCAGACTTCCGAAGTCTCCGCAGACTTCGGAAGTCGGTTTCTCTTTTCCCTGCTTCTTCTCTGCGCCCTCTGCGCCTCTGCGGTTAGTTCTCGCTCTCCCCGCTACCCAACCACCAGCGGCCCCGCGCCCGGCGCGGCCTCGACCGCGTAGACCGCGCTCTCGATGCCGGTCGCTTCCTGGTAGGCGGCGCGGACGTGCGCGCTGAACGCTTCCACGCAGTCGCGCTCGACGAAGGCGACCATGCACCCGCCGAAGCCCGCGCCCGCCTGCCGCGCGCCGAGCACACCGGGCGCGCCGCGTATGGCCGCGATCATCGCCTCCATCTGCGGCACGACGATCTCGTACAGGTCGCGCGCCCCGGCGAACGAGTCCGCCGTCAGCGCGGCGATGCAGCGGACATCCTTCGCCGACAGCGCATGGCTCAGGTCGAGCACGCGCTGATTTTCCTGGATGATGAAGCGGCCCCGCCGGTACACGGTCGCGTCGAGCACCCCGCGCGCTGCGTCCAACTGCTCCAGGGTCACGTCGCGCAGCGTGCGCACGCCGGGGGTGATCGCCGCCAGCGCCGCCGCCCCTGTCTCGCACTGGGCGCGCCGCTGCGGGTACTCCGAGCCGGTCAGGGCGCGCTTGTAGCGCGTGTCGCAGATGACGATGCGGATGTCCGGGTGAATGGGGGCGACGCTGTGCGTCAGGTGACGGCAGTCCAGCAGCAGGACGTGCCCGGCGCGCCCCGCGGCCGACGTGTACTGGTCGAGGATGCCGCAGTTGACGCCGACAAACGTGTTCTCCGCCCGCTGGCAGAGCACGGCCAGCCGCACCGGATCGAGGCCGAGACCGCCCACCTCGTTGAATAGGGTTGCCGTCGCCACCTCCAGCGCCGCCGACGAACTCAGCCCGCTGCTGAAGGGCACTGTGCTGTGCACCAGCCCGTCGAAACCGCGCAGCGTGTAGCCCTCGTCCTGCAGCACCCTGGCCACGCCGCGCACGTAGTCCGTCCAGGGGGCCGCCGCGCTGCGCTCGATCCCGTCCAGGCTGAACGTCTCGCCGCCCTCAAGATTGAGCGAGTGCACCCTCACCCGGCGGTCGTCGCGCGGGCGCGCGGCGATCCACGTGGTGCGGTCAATGGGCATGGTCAGCACGTAGCCCTCATTGTAGTCGGTGTGGCTGCCCATCAGGTCCACGCGCCCCGGTGCCTGCACCCAGAGGGTCGGCTCCCCGCCATAGAGCGCCGCGAAGGCCGCTCGCACATTCGCCATGCGCTCGTTCGTCTCACTCATCGCCATGCACCCCCCTCCAGTTCGGCGAAAGCGTCCAGCAGCGCCTCGACATTCGCCAGCGGAATGTCCTGCATCATGCGGTGCGAAGGCGCGATGACCAGCCCCGTGCCGTCGGGGGCCAGGGCGCGCGCTGCCGCGAACACAGCCTCGCGCACCTCCGCCGGGGAGCCGTGCGGCAGCACCGTCTGCGTCGAGACGCCGCCGTAGTAGGCCAGCCGCTCGCCGAAGGTCGCCCGCAGCCAGCCGTGATCGATCACCTCCGGCTGGACGGGGTTGAGCGCCGTCAGCCCGATCTCCACCAGGTCGGGCAGGATGGCGGCGATGTCGCCGTCGGAATGCATCAGCACGGGCAGCCCGGCCTCGCGGACCGGCGCGAACAGCCGCGCCAGGCGGGGCTTGATCAGCGCGCGCCACATGCGCGGCGAGAAGAGCGTGGATTTCTGCGCGCCGTAATCGTCGCCGAAGTACATGCCGTCCACGCTCAGGGCCAGGAAGCGGCGGATTAGCGCCTCCTGGATGGCCGCGACGCGATCCAGCAACTCCCCGGCGAAATCCAGGTCCAGGGCCATGTCCGCCAGGAACGTGTCGAAGCCGCGCAGGGTGTAGGCCCGCTCGAACAGGGCGAAGCCGAAATTGGGCGCGACGAAGTGCTGGCCCGCGTCGGCGGCGATGGCCTGCTCCGCATCGCGCAGCAGGTCAGGGGCGTGCGGGTCGGGCCAGGGGAAGGCGTCCAGGTCTTGGCTCTCCGCCAGTGGGCTGTGCCGGATGAAGTAGCCTTCTTCCTCCGTGTCCCAGCCCACGCCCCACCAGTCATAAGCGACCTTGCCATCGTCGCTCAGGCGCGGCGTGTGGCTGATGTCCACGCGCAGCAGGTG
>CAYNHD010000312.1:0-4880 GCA_964396775.1 uncultured Thermoflexus sp.
CTCTGCCGCCAGCAGGCGCGCGAACTGCACCGCCTGGATGACGATCTCGCCGGCGGTCAGGTGCCGGGCACAGCCCATCTGCCCCGTCGCGCAGAAGACGCAGCCCATCGCACAGCCCGCTTGCGTGCTGATGCAGGCCGTGCGCCGCTCGTCGTCGTAGGCCATCAGCACGCTCTCGATCATCTGCCCATCCAACAGCCGCCACAGCCGCTTGACCGTCTGCCCGTCGCTGGAACGCTGCTCAGCTTCCAGCGCCAGACCTTGCAGCCGGAACTCAGCGGCCAGCCGCTCGCGCAACGCCTGGGGCAGGTTCAGCATGGCGGCGAAGTCGTCCACCTTGTGCTGGTACAGCCATTCCCAGACCTGCCGGGCGCGATAGGCCGGCTCGCCCCAGCCGCGCAGCGTCGCGGTCAGGTCGTCCAGGCTCAGATCGTAGATCAGGGGTTGGGTCACAGCGCCCTCAGTCCTTCTCCACTTCAGGTGCGCCGCCGCCGCCCGGCGAAGAGAGTCGCGGCCAGCAGCAGAACCAGCGCGGCGATCCCGACAATAATACCCACCACTACCGGGTCAAGGCCCTCGCCGTCCTCCTCGCCCTCTGACTGGCGCGGCGTGGCCGGGGGCAGACTTCCCGGCGGGAGGGGCGTATTGGTCGGCGCGAGGCGGGCCGTCGGCGAAATCTGCAGGACGACGACCGTCTGGGGCACCACGCCGGGCACGCGCTCCGTCGGCGTGAGGGTCGGCGTGCGCGTCACGGTCGGCGTGCGCGTCGGCGGGACGGGCGAGGCGGTCGGCGTCGCCGTGGGAATCGGCATCTCCGGCATGTAAGGCGTCCACCCGGCGACGCGCAGCGCGTCCTCCGCGAACAACCAGCCCTGCCAGCTATCCCACAGCGCCTGCTGGTCGCCGCCCGTCAGCGAGCGCAGCGCGCCCGCGAACCCACCGGACTCCTGCCCGGCGGCGCGGGCCAGGTCGAATGGAGCGTCCGCCCCATAGCGGTCGGCGAGCATCAGCACCAGCGTGTAACCCTGGGCCGTCCACAGGGCGCGGCTGGCATAGGTCGCCGTCTCTGGCAGGGAAGCCTGCAATGCATCGAGCGAGAAGAGCTGTCCGGTGCGGGCGGCGCTGCGCGCCAGTTCGAGCGCGGCAGTGCCAGGGCGCAGCCGATACAGCGCGGCCAGCCCGCTCTCGAACCAGGCTGGCACGCCCGCACCGGCCCACAGATCGCCGTAAGTCTGGCTGACCATCGCCGCGATCAGCGTATCTTCAAGCTCGGACAGGCCGAAGGTGGGCCGCTGCACGAACGTGATGCCGGAACGGACGTACACGCGCTCGTACAGGTCTGCCGAGCACGGATACTCAACCGGATCGCCGCGCGCCTGCACCACCTGGCGGACTTCGCCGGTCGCCTCGTCGCGGACGGACTCGCACAGACGCGCGTCCGGGTCGTAGATGGCGAACTCAAAGGCCGGAGGGCCGTCCGTCTGGCGATCCAGCAGCCCATAGGCGGCCATGATCTCGTCCCACACGATCTGCCCGGCCAGGTTGGGGTTCAGCCAGCGCAGCACCACCGGCGGACGCCCTGCCATCTGCCAAGAGCCTGCCTGCCTGTCTACGGCCAGAAAGGCGCCCTCGGCTTCCGCGAGCGGCTGGCCGCGCACTGCGACTTCCCAGCGATAGTCCACCGGCTCAAACAACGCGGGACTCGGCTCCTCATCGAGCCGCCACTCGAAGAGGAACTGGTTGACCACACCGCCGCTGTGCTCTAGCATCAGGGCTGCTTCAAGGTCAATGGCGAAGGTGTGATCCAGGCCGCTCTCCTGGCTGACGACAAGAGAGATCGACTCAATGTTGTCGGGGACAGCGTTGATACCCACCACGCAGCGAACCACCGCCGGGAAGACAACCTCGGCCCGGTGCCCGAAGATGATCGGGTACTCTTCGTCCCCTTCGCCTTCGCCGTCCTGGGCAGATGCCGGGCCGCGCGCGCCCCACGCCGCCAGCAAGCCGAGCACCAGCGCCGCGATCAGCGCCCAGCGCGCCCTGCGATTACCCCGCTGCCTGCTCATAGGCTCCTCCCCCTAACCGACCGCCGGACACCCCAATCCTAGCATCAGTTGGCGCGCCTGTCACTTGCTGGCGAGCGACGGAGGTGAGGGGTGATCAGTGGTTGTTGGTGGTTGGTGATTGATTGTTGGTAACCTGTTTACCTCACCCTCGCCCGCAACAGAGACGCGGGCAGACAGATGTTAAGCGAACATGAAGGCAGGCGAACATCTCACGTCTAGTCTCACTCCCCGGCCCCCTCTCCACGTGGTGGAGAGGGGAGTAAGCATGGGGCCAAGTCCCCTCTCCGCGGTTGGAAAGGGGATTTTGGGGTGGGGCTAATACCACGCTGGCATCACTCTGCCCATCCCCATAATCCTCACCTACCTGTCCGCCCCTGAACCGTTACGGAGAGGGAGAAAGACCGGGCGCAGCCGAACCAGGGCACCTGGTGGAGCGTCCCATAGCCGCTGCTTTCACCAATAACCAACCGTCACTTCCCGACCACATAGGGCGTGGGCGATGGCAAGAAGAAGAAGGCCGGCGTCGGGACCAGCGTGGGCGGCGTGGGCGACGCGCCCAGCCAGACCCGCCAGCGACTCTCGACCTCGGCGACGGTCAGCCCAGTGACCTGCTCGATGGCTTCGTTGCGCCCAACGCCCTCTTTGATCAGCGTGATAAGCTGGCGATGCCCTTCCAGGCCGTAGTTGTCGGCCAGCCAGACCCAGAACGTGTAGCCAATGTCGTAGCCCCGGCGCGCGTCGCGACCGCTCACGCCCGGCCCCGTGCCTTCGAGCAGGGCGGGCAGTTGCCCCGCCGCCGCCAGCGAGCGCACCGCCGCCTCGTAATCGTAGTACTGCTGTAGCTCGAAGAACGTGGCGTTGCCCTCAGTGAACCAGTTTCCCGCCACCATGAAGGTGAAGGCGTCCTGGTAGAGGTGCGCTATTTCGTGCAGCACCGTGCCATAGGCGATGTCGCGCACGCCCTCCCCTGTCACGCGCTGGACAGTGCCGCCCCACTCGCTGCGCGTCAGCCCAGCGACGTTGGCGCTCATCTGGCCCACCTGCCACTCGCGCCAGGCGTCCAGGTCGCCGAAGAGGATGGCGCGTGGGCGGTAGGGGAGTAGATCGCCCCAGGCGGCGCGGTAAGTCTCTCGCTGCTCGGCCATCGCCTCCAGCGTCAGATCGTTGACCTCCGCCGGAAGCCCCTGGCTGAACACAATGATGTCTTCGCTCTCACTGCGCAGCCATTTGCGGCTGGTGTCGGCGTACTCGGCATAGCGCGGCTCGGTCTCCAGCGAGTTGCCCACCGCGTCGCCTACCGACCAGGTGTAGGTCAGCCCCAACCAGGGCGGCGTAGACTCGCCGGGGCCGGGTTGCCACTCGGCCATCAGGAGGCCGGTGTCCGGGTTGATCTCGAAGGGCGCGCTGCGCTGCGTGCCCGGCGCGAGCGACCAGATCACGCGCCCGCGTACAATCGGCCCGACGCTGCTGCTGATCTCCGCCGTGAACACAAATCCATGCGGGTAACGGCTCTCGAAGGTCAACTCGCCGACCGTCCACTCGGCGGACGAACCAGCCGAAACCGGAGTCGCAGTCAGCAGACCGGCTTCTGGCTCCGCTGCCCGCGCAGCGCCCGCTGAGAGAGCCAGGGCCACCAACGCGACCGCAACCAACATGCCCGCCGCACCGAACACAGCCAACACTCGTCTGAACATCCCGTGTTCCATCCCCATACCTCCCTGCTCCATTGGTGCGCGCCCACGCCGGCCCGGCTGCCTCAGCCGAGCGCCGCCTCCCACGCCGCGCGCAGCGTCTCCAGCGTATCGAAGACGGCACCGACCCGACCATCGGCAGCCGCCTGCTCCGCCGTCGTGACGCCGGTCAGCACCAGGGCCGTCTGCCATCCCGCCTGCTGAGCGCCCACGATGTCCGTCTCGATGCGGTCGCCGACCATCAGCGTGCGCTCTGGCGCTGTCCCCAGGCGGCTGCGCGTCACGTCGAACATGACGCGCTCCGGCTTGCCGATGATCACTGGCGCGACATCGGTCGCCGTTTCCAGGAGCGCCAGCAGCGCCCCGTTGCCGGGCACCAATCCCTCAGGCGTAGGGAACGTGCGGTCGCCATTGGTGCCGATGAAATCTGCCCCGGCGTGGATGCGCAGCGTCGCCAGCTTGAACTTGTCGAAGGTCGCGGCGAAGTCCAGCCCCACCACCACAACCTGTGCGTTGGGCGGGTCTTCGCGGAAGCCGCGCTCGGCCAGGGCGCTGCGAATGCCGTCGTCGCCGATGATGTAGAGCGGCGTGCTGGTGGGATAGCGGCGGCTGATGTAGTCGGCGGTCGCCACTGCCGAGGTCACGACCTGTTCGGGGCGCGCCGGAATGCCCATAGCGTGCAGGCGCTCGACGTAGGCCGCCACGCGGGTCATGCTGTTGTTGGTGGCGAAGGCGAAAGCGATGCCGCGCTGCTGCAAAAAGCCAAAGAAGTCCGGTATGCCCGGCAAGACCTGGCTGGAGCGCCACAGCACGCCGTCCATGTCCAGAGCTACCGCGTCAATGGAAGCCAGATCGAGAGTCATGAGGCCGTCATTTCCGAGTGCGCCGCGCGAAACCCACCGCGCATAGTATAGCAGCATCCGCGCTCCGCCCGCACCCGCCGGACGCGCCGCCCTCGGGATGCGTGCTAGAGCGTGTTATGAACTCCGCACGCCCGGCGTAGGGTGCAGGGCACGGCGCATGGGTAGCGCCCTGACCCCACCCTACAGTCCCTCCCTGCCAGCGGGGAGGGACGATTTCTCCCCTTTCCCTGCTTGCGGGGAAAGGGGCCGGGGATAGGGGT
>CAYNHD010000313.1:0-4875 GCA_964396775.1 uncultured Thermoflexus sp.
CCGGCCCCTTCCCCTAGCTTTGCTGGGGGAAGGGGAGAACCGCCTGCCAGATCGTCCCCCCTCTAGCTCTGCTGGAGGAGGGACTGAGGGGGGAGGCCTTCAGCGAGTATTTCTGAACTTCCCCTGGCAACAGGTTGTTGGTGCACCCTCAGCAGGGGGTGCCAGAGACTCCCGCGTTTCTTTCGACACCCCAGCCTATGCACAATGGCGGAATGTGGTACAATGCCCGTGCGTTGGGCCGCCTGGCCGGGTGGCCCCCTCTCTGACTGGGACTGCGCACGCGCTGCCGGACAGCGGTTGCGGGTGCGACGCGCAGCACACCACCTAAGGATAGTGGACGATGATGGACGATCAGCATGGCTTCACGCTCTGGTTCACGGGCCTGTCTGGGGCGGGCAAGACGACGGTGGCCCTGGCCGTGGAGAAAGAACTGCGCGCGCGGGGGGTGAAGGTCGAGCGGCTGGACGGCGACACGGTGCGCAAGAGCCTGACACGCGACCTGGGCTTCTCCAAAGAAGACCGCGACAAGAACATCGAGCGCGTGACGTTCGTGGCCAAGCTGCTGTCGCGCAACGGGGTGGCTGTGCTGGCCTCGTTCATCTCACCCTACCGCGAGACGCGAGCGATGGTGCGCGCCGAGACGACCCACTTCATCGAGGTCTTCGTGCACGCACCGCTCGAAGTGTGCGTACAGCGCGACGTGAAAGGCATGTACGCCAAGGCGTTCGCCGGCGAAATCCCGGACTTCACCGGCGTCAGCGACCCCTATGAAGAGCCGCTCGACCCGGAGATCACGCTGCACACGCACCAGGAGACGGTGGAGGAGAGCGCCGCCAAGTGCCTGGCCTACCTGGAGGAACACGGCTATATCCCCGTCGTGGAGAGCGCCTGATCACGCAGGTGTGGTTTGTAGGGGCGGGTTTCGAAACCCACCCCTACAAGATCGCTCCCCCTTTCCCACAGTGAGGCGCACCCCTGATCGCTCTCGCCCGCTGGCGATGAATCGAGCGAAGCGAAGCCCCCTGCACAGGGGGCTTTTTGCTGCGGGCGGCTGTCAGATGTGACGGCGCTGGATGCCGGTCACGCGGTACATCTCGGTGTAGACCGGGGCGGCGTTGGCCTTGCGCGGAGCCAGCGCCTCGACGGTCACCACGTCGCGGACGAGGCGATACGTGTGCGGGCTGAGAATGATCTCGCCGGCCAGCGCGTTTTCCTGCAGGTATTTGGCGTGGTTGAACGGCGCGCCAATGGCCGTGAACTCCTTGCGGCTGGGGCTGCCGACGTTGCCGAGCACGGCCACGCCTGTGTCCACGCCGATGCCATAGAACAGGCGCTGTTCTGGCGGCAGGACTTCGTGCAGGGCGCGCACGTCGTAGGCCATAGACAGCGCCGCGCGCACAGCGCGCACAGCGTGATCCTGCTGCGGGTTCAACTGCGTGTTGAACAGCCCAACGACGGCATCGCCCATGTACTTGTCAATGATGCCGTCATGCAGTTGGATGGCGTCCGTGCACACGGTCAGGTACTGGCTGATGATGGTCATCAGGTGTTCGGGATCGAGCAGCTCGCTAAAGGCGGTGAAGCCGCGCACATCCGCGAAGACGACGGAGATTTCGCGTTCGTCGCCGCTCAGCCCCAGCCGGTCAATGCTCTGGATGTTGCGCACCAGCGAGGGGGGCAGGTAGGTGCGCACTACCTTGAGCGTGGCATCGCGCTTGCGAATCTCGGTCAAGTCGTCTACGACGATGGCCGTGCCGACTGTGAACCCCTGCGCGTCCTTCAGCGGCGTCAGCTTGAGGCTCAGCGTCACCGCGCCGCGCCCCGGCAAGACCGGCTCGATCTCGAAGGCTTGCTGCCGGTTCTCCAATTGGACGGTCTGCGCCACCTTCTTGAAGCCGGTGGAGAGGTCGGGCAGCACCGTCTCTATGGGCTGGCCCAGCGCGCGGTCGGCAGGCACGCCCAGAATCTGCTCGGCGGCGCGGTTGAAGATGACGATCCGGTTGTGCCGGTCGGTGGTGATCACGCCGCTGGCGATGGAGGCCAGCACGTTGTCGAGAAGCTGCTTGAGTTCGGTGATCTCGGCCAGGGCGCGCCGCGCGCGGGCAAAGAGGCGCGCGTTCTCGATGGCGATGGCGGCCTGGTTGGCGAAGGCGACCAGCAGCGCCACCTCGCGCTCGCCGAACAGGTCGGCCACCTGCCGGTTGTCGGCGTAGAGCACGCCGGTCACCAGCTCTTTGTGGATCAGCGGGACACAGATGACCGAGCGGGGACCGTGCACCATGATGCTGCGCTGGATGCCGTAGCGCGGGTCGAGCAGCGCATCACCAGCGATCACCGGCTGGCTGGTCTCAGCGGCCTGGCGCATCACCGTCTCGCTGACGGCGAAGCGGCTGGCGTCAAGCGGCTGGCGGTGCAGATCGCGCCCAATGCGGAACTCAAGCTCGCCCGTCTCGGACGAGCGCAGCACAATGTAGGCGCGCTCGGCCCCGGTCATGGCGATGGCCGTGTCCACCACCTCGGCCAGCACCGCTTCTGGTTCCAGCGACGAACTGAGCAGCCCGGTCGTCTTGGCCAGGGCGCGCAGCTGGTCTAGCTCCGTGCTCTCCTCAACCAACTGGTGCGTCAACCCCTGCAACTGGGCGCGCACCTCCAACAGGCTTTCCAGCGTGCCCGGTGGCGTGGTCATACCGCGCTGGCGCAGGAAGTCCTGCACGGCGCGCAGCGCAGCGGCGAGTTCGTCCACTCGCTGGCGGAGGCGCTCGATCTTGGCTTGCGCCTCGTGGTTGATGTTCGCCGTTTCGAGCATAGCTGTGTGTGTCCCTGTCACGGCGGCGGATCAGGCTTGCCTGCGCTGTAGCTCGTAGATGGCTGTGGCCTGGCTGCGGCCCTTGACCTGCACGCTGCCGCGCGCGATGACCAGCAGGCCGTTGGCCGGATCAGCCAACTGGCCCGCGCAGGCCCGGTAGCAGTCCTCGCTGAGGATGATCTGGCCGGGCGCGGCATGCTCTTCCAGGCGCTTGGCCAGGTTCACCGTGTCGCCGAGGGCGGTGAAATCGCGGCGCGAGGGGCTGCCCACGTTGCCCACTGTCGCCACGCCGGTGTGCACCCCGATGCGGAAGCGGGGAGTTGGCTCTTCGCCCAGGGTGAGGGCCAAGGCCAGGAAGTCGTCGGCGATCTTCAGGGCGGCGAGAACCGCCTGCCAGGCGTGGTCTGGGGCCGGGTTAAGCTGCGTGTTGAACAGGCCCATGATCTCGCTGCCCATGAACTTGTCAATGACGCCGTTCTGGGTGTGGATCGCCTCTGCGCCGACGGTCAGATAGAGGTTGAGCCGCTCCATCAGTTCGTGGGCGCGCAGCGCCTCCGGGAAGGATAACAGGGGGCGCGATTCGACGAAGACAATGGTGATCTCGCGCCGCTCGCCGCCCAACCCCAGCCCGTCGAGGCTCTGGATGTTGTCTATCATCGCCGGCGGAAGGTAGCGGCGCACCGCTTCGAGCGTGGCCTCGCGCCGCTTGATCTCGGTGAGGTCGTCCACGACGATGGCCGCGCCCTCGATGGTCTGCTGGTTGACCAGCGGAGACAGCTTGAAGGTCAGGCTCACCTCGCCCCGTTCCGGCAGCACTGGCTCGATCTCGATCCAGTCCTGGGCACCGCTGGCGATCACGTCCGCCAGCGGATCGGCCAGGTGCTCGTAGATGGGCGGCAACGCCTCGGCGAGCGCGTGGCCCACCACGCCCTGGCTGGCGACGGTGAGGATGCGCTCTGCCGCGTGATTGCAGGTGGTGACGACGGTCTCTGTGTCGGTTGTGAGTACGCCGCTGGCGATGGAGGCGAACACGTTGTCCATCAACTCGGTCATGGCGGTGACTTCGCTGAGAGCGGCCTGCACGCGGGCGAAGAGCTGGGCGTTCTCGATGGCGATGGCGGCCTGGTTGGCGAAGGCGGATAGCAGCGATAGCTCCTTCTCGCCGAAGACGCCATCCTTGACGCGGTTATCCACGTAGACCACCCCGGTCAGGCGATCCCGCAAGACCAGTGGCACGCAGAGGATCGAGCGCAGGGCGTGAATGACCACGCTCTCCTGCGTGCTGAAGGCGGGATCGGCCAGGGCGTTGGTGGTGAGCACGGGGCGACCCGTCTCGGCCACCTGGCCGACGACCGTGCGGCTGACGATGAACTCGCTTTGTTCCAGCGTCTCGCGGTCGAGGTTGCGGGCGATACGAAATTCCAGGTCGCCGGTCTGCTCGTCGCGCAGCACGATGTAGCCGCGCTCGGCCCCGGTCAGGGCGATGACCGTATCCATCACTTCGTTGAGCACCTGGTGGATGTCCAGCGAGGAGTTGATCAGGGCGGTGGTGTGGGCCAGGGCGCGCAGTTGTTCCAGTTCGACGGCGGCGGCGCTCAGGAAAGCGGAGACGGCGCGCAGGTCTGCGACGACCTGCACCAACCCGCCCAGCAGATCGGACGGGAGGCCCAGCGCGCGCTGGCGCAGCAGGCTATGCTGGGCGTGCAGCGCGTCGGTGACATCCTGGACGACATAGCTCAACTGGGCGAGTCGTGCGGCAACCGGCGGGTTCTTCCCGGAGCCAACCATGACAAGAGAACTCCGCTGACGAGACACAAGGACGTTGGGGTTGATTATACCCGTGCGCGAAAGGCCAGCAATGCGTCGCGGACGATGGGAGTCTGGATTGGGGGCGAGAGTGTCTGAACCACAGAGGCGCAGAGGACACCGAGGAGAGCATTTTAGAGCGTGTTATGAACTCCACGCGCTCGGCGCAGCGGGAAGCGCGCAACGCCAGGTGCGGCGCATTGACCCCACCCTGTGGCCCCTCCCCGCCAGCGGGGAGGGGCAAATCGCTCCCCTTTCCCTGC
>CAYNHD010000314.1:0-4865 GCA_964396775.1 uncultured Thermoflexus sp.
TCACCCCTAAATCCCCTCTCCACACGCGATACTGTTGGCGAAATGCCTCCGTAGGAGCGTATTGCGATAGCCCCTACGGAGAGCAGAGCAGTGCCCCTACAAAACCAGCGCGTGCCTAGTTCGCCAACAGTATCACACGCGGAGAGGGGACTTAACCGCAAACTGACTCCCCCTCTCCGTAAACGGAGAGGGGGCCGGGGGGTGAGGTTTCCGCATGGTCTCTCAGCGCCGCGGTGTCTGGCGGGCACGCACACATGCCGTTCGCGCGCGCCAGCGGCAAGACCCCCGTTAGCGCCCAGGGCCAACCAGTTGGGCGGCCATTTCCCTTAACTCGCGCACGCGGCGGGCGCTGTCCGGCTGATCGTGCTCGTCCAGATCGGCCTGGATTGCGTCCATGATCTCCACCAGTTCCGGGCCGAAGGTGGGTGCGTGCTCGGCCAGCAACTGGCGGGCCTCCTCATCGCTGCCAGCGGTGATCAGGTCATTGATCAGGCGAATCTGGGGCGGCGCGCTGTCGCGCAACGCTGCCGTCACGCGGTCGAGCACAAGCTGCAACCGCTCGGAGGAGCGGGTGTCGCCAGCCTGTTCGGCGGCCTGGATGTTGGCCTGCAACACGGCCAGGAAGGTGTCGTCAAGCTGGTCGAGGTGCGAGCGAACGGCAGCGTCTACGTCCTCGCTGCTGGCGATGGTGCGCAGCATCTGCACGGCACGCTGGAGCACGGCTTGTGTTTGCTCGTCAATGGCGGCGGTTAGCTCGGCCAGCCGCCCGCGCAGGCGTTCCAGCCGCTCGCGCTCCGCGCCGTTGGCCCGCTCGATGCGGCGGGTTAGCTCCTGGAAGAAAGTGTAGTCCAGCGCGGGGCGCATCAGGCCGGCGATGGCCTGCAGGCGCTCGTCGTCGCCAGCGTACTCGATCACCAGCGCCATAAAGTCGTCGCGGGTCATCTTCTCGCCCATCGCTTGCAGCCGCCCGGCGACTTCCCGCACCGTCTCCTGCTGTGCCTGGGCTGCCGCCAGCATTTGCTGCCCGACCGTCGTGTGCTCGACGAGGTACTCGTACAGGTACAGCAGGGCGTTGGACATATTGTTCTTGGCAGTGGCGGCAGCGTTCTCGGCGGTGGCGAGCAGCAACTCGAAGAATTCGCTGTCAATGTGCGCGTTCTGCTCCTGAACTAGCCGCTCCCACTGGTCGGGGCCTACCTGCAAGAACATCTCGATGACGCGCAGCTTCTCACGCTGGGCTTCGCGCATCTCCTGGGTGATGCCGTCCGCCTCCAGGATCATGTCAATCAGGCCAGGGAGGGTGAGCGCCTGCCGGGGCTGCAAGAGGTACGCGCGGCGCTGTTCCGGCGGAATGCTGTTCGTCAGGCGGCGAGTCAGGTCGCCGATGAGGTTTTCGCGCTCGATGGGCGAGATGTTCAGTTCCACCGGCACGTGGATGAGCAATAGCTCTTTGGCCGGGTCGTGGTAAAGCAGGGGCGCGCTGACGCCGACCGTCTGCCCGCAATTGGGGCAGGGGATCATGTTCAGGCGTCCAGAGAGGAAGCGTGCCTTTACCTGTGGGTCACGGCCTACGTCGAGAATCTGCTCGATGATCGCCGGGAACCTGTGGCCGCAGTGCGGGCAGCTCAGGGTGGTACGGATGACTTGGTTCATGATGGAGTCTCCTGCGAACCATGCGACCGGTTGAAACCGGCGGCCAAACGGGAAAAGTATACCGCGCTTACGGGCGGTGCGGTAGGGTCGTGAAGGCGGGTGCTGCGGCTTCTGGAGCACAAGGATCACCGCCGAGGCGCAGAGAGCGCGGAGAAAAGCCAGGAATCTTCAAAATTCTCCTCAATGTTCTCCTCTGCGTCTCTGCGGTTCGGGGAATCTCGCTCCCGAACCCCGCTGCACCCGTGTTGGCAGTGCGAGGCAGCGCCCAGCCTGCGCAGAACATACCTCGCGGTAGCGTGACCGTTTGCTGCCTCAGTCGCCGCGCGGCAGGAGGAAGCTGAACGTCGCGCCGCCATCGGGGTTGTTCTCGGCCCAGATGCGGCCCCCGTGCGCCTTGATCACGGCGTTGGCCAGGTACAGGCCCAGCCCCGTGCCGGGCGCTTTCTGCGTCAGGCTGTTATCCACGCGGTAGAACCGCTCGAAGACGCGCTCAAGCTGGTCGGGCGGCAGGCCAATGCCCCGGTCGCGCACCGAGACGCGCACGGTCGTCCCGTTGAAGTCGCCGGTGACGGTGATCGGCCCGCCTTTGGGCGAATACTTGATCGCGTTGCTCAGCAGGTTGTCAATGACCTGGTGCAGCCGCTGGGTGTCGCCGCGAATGATCGGGAAGTTGTCGGGAAAGCTGGCGCTCAGTGTGTGCTGGGTCGTCTGCGTCTGGAAGCGTTCGATGGAGCGGCGCACCAGGGCGGGCAGGTTGACATCATCGTAGGTCAGCTTCATGCCCTCGGCTTGCAGCTTCGACGTTTCCAGCAGGTTCTCGATCAGCTCGGCCAGACGGTCGGCCTCCTCCTCGATGACCGTCAGCCCGTTCTGGATGGTGGCTCGATCCCACTCGGCGTCGTCGCGGTTGAGCGCGTCGGCATAGCCTTTGATCAGGGCAACCGGCGTCTTCAGTTCGTGCGAGACGACCGAGATAAACGTGGATTTCAGGCGCTCGGCTTCGCGGAAATGGGTGATGTCGCGCACATTGGCGATCACATTGAGCAGTGCGCCTTTGGCGTCGGTCAGCGCCGCGTAGGTGATGCCGACGCTGAGCGAAGACCCGTCCAGCCGCTCCAGGTCGCCCTCCACGTAGAGTGTGTCCGGCGCGCCCTGCCCGGCGCGCGGGCCGGGCCACCCTTGCTGAATCGCCTCGGTCAGGTTCGGGCCGATTTCGCGGCGACGCCAGCGGATCACATCGTCGTGGAAGCGCCCGGTGGCCTGGTTCGCCCTCCAGCCGGTCATGGTGCTGAGGGCGCGATTCCACCCCTCGATGCGGAGGTGGGCGTCGAGGATCATCACGCCGTCGGCGCTGTGCTCCAGGATGGCGGCCAATCGCTGGCGTTCCTGGTTGGCGACGGCGTACATACGCGCGTTGTGCACAGCGATGGCGGCCTGGTCGGCAAAGCTCTGGAGCAGCCCGTAGTCGTTCTGGGTGGGCGTGCCGGCGTAGCTGCGGAAGATGAAGATGATGCCCAGCATGTCGTCGGCCACCGACATGGGCAGGGCGACCACCTGACGGAGGGTGGGGTCCATGCGCCGGGCGATGCTGCGCATCCTGGCGTGAAACTGTTGGACATCCTCCTCGTTGCGGGCGGGCAGGGCCGGCAACTCCTCCAGCAGCACGTCGAAGAGCGGTGCCTGTTCCGGCTCGAAGCCGATGATGGCTCGTGTGTGGAAGGCCCCGTTTTCGCGCAGGGCAATGATGCCCACCTCGGCGCTGAGCATGGAGGTGGCCGCTTGCAGCACCATGCGCAGCACCTCACCCAGATCGAGCTGGGCAGTGATGGCCCGGCTGATGTTGAGCAGGTAGTCGCGCTGGCGGACGCGGTAATCGGGTAGCAGGAACATACTTTGTATTGTAGCAGGCGGCTCGCCCGGCAGTAAGGTGGCGGCGGATTTTCTTATGAGGATATTGTGCCGATCTTGTGCGTTTCTAATGCGATGGGGAATCGGAGGGGAGGGACAGCGCCGGCGGTCAGCGCACTGGCCCGTTGAACGACCAGTCCGGCAATGGCTCGCGGCTCTCGCGCCAGGGTGCGGGGATGGCCTCTGCGCCCGTAGCCATGACCACCACTGCCCCGGTGATGGCGCAGGTAGTGTCGGTGTCGCCCATGCCGCTGGCGACCAGCCAGAGCGCCTCGCAGAAATCGTCCAGGTGGTGGGCGGCGCACCACAGAGCGAAGGGCACCGTGTCCTGGGCGGTGACCCGGCTGCCATTGCCCAGTTCGGCGACGGCCTCTTCAACCGTCGTCGCGGCGGGGAGGTCGCGGGCGCGACGAATCCCTTCGCGCACTTTGCTGGGCGGGACGAGCAGCATCAGGTGGTTGAGGAACTGCTCGCGCGCGGGGCGGGAAGCGTTGGCTCGCCCCTGCCAGGCCAGGGCTGCCGCCACCGCCACCGCCGCAGCACCAGCGGTTGCTTCGGGGTGGCTGTGGGTGACTTCGGCGGAGGCGCGCGCGTGCTCGACGGCGGCGGGCAGATCGTCGGCGAAGTAGGCCCCCACCAGGGCGGCGCGCACGGCGGCTCCGCTGCCATAGGACCCCTTGCGTCCGAACAGCGTCGGGGCCAGCTTGCGCCACGACGCCCCCTGGCGCAGCGCGGGCAGCAGGCTGCGCATAGCCAGGCTGTAGCCCCGCGCGCGGTCGTAATGCTCGGCCAGGCTGCGCGCCAGGCGATCCTGGTCAATGCCCGCGTGCCGGCTGAGCACGTGGTAGACGGACAGCGCCATGTTGGTGTCGTCGGTGAAATACCAGGGCGGGGCTGGCAGCTTGCGCGTGGCGATGATGTGCTGCAAGACCACCGGGGGCACGAACAGGCTCTGCCCGAACGCATCGCCGACCGACAGCCCTTCCAGGGCGCACTGCGCACGGGCGAGTCGTTCGGCATGGCGAGAGGACATAGCGGCCCCTTCAGGGCGGTCAGGCTAGGCCGGGCGGACTGGGTGGCGGATGGTGCGTCTTCGTAGGGGCGTATGGCCATACGCCCCTACGGACAGCCTCCTGTGTGCCGTGCGGGGTATTCGCGCCAATTCGCTAAATCGCGTCAATGCGCCCCTACGTACCCTCAGCCCCGCCTGGCGTCAAGCAGGTCACCGGACAGGCTCCGCACGCACCCGCTAGAGCGTGTTATGAACTCCACGCGCCCGGCGCAGCAGGAAGCGCGCAACGCCA
>CAYNHD010000315.1:0-4861 GCA_964396775.1 uncultured Thermoflexus sp.
CGTTGCGCGCTTCCCGCTGCGCCGAGTGCGTGGAGTTCATAACATGCTCTAGCGATTCTGGCGTGTCCGTTCCCGCTCGTCTGCGCCCGACCGCCCCGCGCGCCCGCGCTATCGCGGCGCTGATCGTGCTGCTGGCGCTGGCCGGGCTGGTGTTGCGCCTGGGGCTGCTCGTGCGCGCCGGCTGGCGCTACGACTACGACGAAGGGATGGTCGGTCTGCAAGTCCTGCGCATCCTGCGCGGCGAGCGCCCGGTCTTCCATCCGGGGCAGCCCTACCTGGCTGCGCTGGAGTCGTATCTTATCGCTCCCTTCTTCGCCGCGTTCGGGGCGAACGCCATCACGCTCAAGCTGGTTCCCTGGCTGCTCGCCGGAGTCTACACAGCGACGACGGGCTGGCTCGGCTGGCGCGCCTTCGACCGGCGGGTGGGTGCGCTGAGCGCGCTCCTGGCCGCGTGCGCGCCCGCCTACTTGCTGGTCACCGGTATGAAGGCATGGGGAGCTACTGCTGAGACATTGGCCCTCGGCAATCTGGCCCTGATCGCCGCGTCCTACGTCGTGGAGGAGGGGCAGCGCCCTGCCGTCCGCGCGCGCGCCCTGATTCTGCTGGGTTTCACCGGCGGGGTCGCTTTCTGGGTATCGTGGCTGATCGTCTTCTACGCGGTCCCCATCGCGGCAGTGCTCATCTGGCGCGGGCGAGGGACGCCACGCCGCGCGTGGTGGGCCGCAGGATTGGCCTTCGCCCTGGGCAGCGCCCCCCTGTGGGGCTACAACCTGGGCCACGACGGGGCCACCTTCCGCTATCTGCTGCGCTCGCAGGGCGACACCTGGGGCAATCTGCGCCTGGTGCTGGATCATTTGACCTATGATCTGGCCCCGCGCCTGGTCAGCGGCGACCCGCGCTGGCATATCCTGAGTTGGGACGCCGTGTGGTGGCTGCAAATCGTCTACGAGGGCGGTCTGATCGGGCTGGCGCTGTGGGCCTGGCGCGGCCCCTGGCCGCGCGCGCGCCGCCCGACTCGCGTGCTGCTCGCCGTGTTCGCGCTCGCTCTGCCGCCGATCTACGTGCTCAGCGGCTACGGCAACCACGCCCTGAACGAATTTGGCTTCGACGCAACCGGGCGCTACGTGCTGATGCTGCACAGCGTCCTGCCCATCGGGGCGGCGGCGCTGGGGGTGTGGCTTGCCCGGCGCGGCCCCGTCGCCCGCTTTGCGGCGGCGGGCGCGCTGGCGTCGGTGATCAGCCTGAACCTGCTCGGCGCGCTGCGCACCGACCCCGTGACCGGCTTCGTCTCGCCCTACTACACCCGCCAGCCGGAGACGCTCGACCCGCTGATTGCCTTGCTCGACGAGGAGGGCATCCGCCATGTGTGGACGGACGTGGGCATTGCCCATGTGCTCATGTTCGAGACAGGGGAGCGCATCCTGGCGGCAGACTGGTACGACATCTACGGGGCAGGGGGATTGGTGCGTTTCCCGGAAGTGCCACAGCGTATCAGTGAGGCTGAGCGCGTGGCCTTTGTGGAGGTTGTGCTGCCCGGCCAGGACTCCACGCGCTTTGAGCAAGCCTTCCGCGACGTGGGCGTGCCCTACCGCCGCGTCCGTGTAACGCCCGACCTGCTGGTGATCATCCCACGCGAGCGCATGGACCCCGCGCTGGTCGGCGACGGCCTGGGGTACCAGTTTTAGAGAGGTGATTGGTGATTGGTGGTTGGTTGTTGGTGGTTGGTTGTTGGTGATTGGTGGGTGGGGTGATCAGTCTTCGGTTTTCGGTGATCAGAGGGTGACTGGTGAGCCGGTCAGGCGCGAGTGAGGTTCCGGGGCGTATGCCATACGCCCCTACGGAGGCATTTCGCCAACAGGATCACGTGTGGAGAGGGGACTTAGTGGCAGCCTGACTCCCCCTCTCCACCACGTGGAGAGGGGGCTGGGGGGTGAGGCTAGACGTGAGACGTTCGCCAGCTTTCACGTTCGCTCAATGCCTGTCCGCCCCAGAACCGTTGAGGGAGAGGGGTGCAGGGGTGAGGGGGGCCATACACGCTCTCAGGGCGCGGCGATCACTGGCACGGAGGCGAGATCGCCGCTTACGGCCACCAACTCGGCGAAGACCCAGCCCGTGCCGCCAGACAGAGAGACGACCAGCCAGGTGCCGTCCACGCTGCGGCCCGTCACCGGCACCTGCGCGCCCTGGGCCAGCACGCCGACTACCTCGTACCCTGTCCCCGGCCCGGCGCGCACGTTAAGCTCCGTCACGACGATCTGCGCCAGCGGTCCCTGCCCGGCATCTGGCGTTGGCGGGTCGGTGGGCGCGGTGTCTGGAGTCGCTCCGGCCTCGCTGTCGGGGGTGCTGGCCGGGGTTGCACCCGGCGCATCGGTGACCTGCAACGAGACATCCTGCACGCCCAGCAGCGATCCATCTGCGCGGAACGCTTCCACCGTCAACAGGTGCCGGCGCTTGTCCACAGCCGTCCAGTCGGCGCGCGCGAAGAGCGAAGGCACGCCCGCAGGATTCTCTGCCGTCACCTCGCCGACGACAATATCATCCATGCGGAACGTGATGCGGGCGACGCCCGCGCCAGTGTCCTGGGCAATGGCGTACAGGGCCACGCGTGTCCCTTCGGCATAAACGCTGCCGTTGGCCGGGGCCAGCGCGACGACCAGCGGCGCGCGCTCCAGACGTTGCTGCGTCTCGTCCACTGGCGTCGTGCTCAGACTGCACGCCAGGAGCGCCCCGATAAGCGCCAGCCAGACCAGTCCCAGAGGCCATCGCCTCCGCCAATGGCTCATCCTTCGCTCCTCAAAGCTGACCGTCCGTCTGTCTCGCCGAGAAACAGCCCGCGCACAGCGGGGTCTTCTGGATCGGGATAGCCGAACCGCTCGATCAGCGTGCCGAGCGAAAACTCGTTGACGGTGCGCGTGCCGAGCAGTAGCTCCTGCAGGACAATATCCACGACCATCAGCAGCCGTCCCAGGTACAGGTATTGGCCACGTAGCCCCGTAAACAGCGTGGCAAACACCCGTTCGCGCAGATCGTCATTGAGGATACCGCTGCCCGGCCAGCCGACCAGCCACTCATACTGGTACGCGCCGATAGAGAGCACATCGCCGCGCAGCCGCACAAGCTGGTCAATGGCCGCTTTGCGCGCCGAGGCATCTACCAGCCGCCCCGTCTCGCGGAACGGGACGTTGCTCAGCGAGCGGCACAGGGTGCCCGGCTGCGCAGCGCCCACCAGCCGCCCCAGTGCTTTGTGGTGGAAGGCCAGCGCGCGGGCCAGGGCGTCGAGGCTCTGCCGGTAATAGGCTACCAGATGCGGCTGCTCGGCGTGCCGGTCTATGCGCCAGGCCAGCGACAGAAAATCGCTGAAATCCAGCGGAAGCTGCGGCGGATTCAGCGGGCTGTACGGCGAGGTAAGCTGGCTGACGCGCTGCATCTCGTCGTTACGCTTCATGCGCTCTATCCCGCGTGGTGCCGCCCGCGCGCGATGTTGATCATGTCCACCAACATGCCGTAAGCCGTCGTGGTTGGGTCGGTGTCGCCTTCCACCAGGGTTAGCTCGTGCAGCGTATCGGTCTGGAACGTGACCGCGCTGCTTGTCCGGCTGACCTGGCTCAGCGGGTCGGAGAGCGAGAGCCGCACCGGACGCACACTGGCCCGCACGGAGTCCCCGTCGCGCACCGCTTTGCACAGCAGCTTGATGCGTTCGCCCGCCATCACAGCAGCCTGGGCCTCGGCGACGGTGATGTCCGTGATCCCCATCCTGGCCACCTCAGTGGGGCGCAGGTCGGCGCCCATCAGCACATTGGCCAGCACGACGATCTTCACCGCCGCGTCCCAGCCCTCCAGGTCAGTTGACGGGTCGGCTTCGGCCACGCCAATCGCCTGGGCCTGGGCCACCGCCTGCTCGAACGGCACACCTTCTTCCAAACGGGTCAGGATGAAGTTGGTCGTGCTATTCAGCACGCCGCGCACGCGCTGGATGGTCGTCGCCAGCAGCGCCTCGCGCCCGATGGCGTGCACCGGCGCGCCGTCCATGACCGTGCTCTCGAAGAAGAAGCCCACGCCACGCTGGGCAGCCAGGGTCTTGAGTTCGCGGTAGGCAAAGGCGACCGGCCCCTTGTTGGCCGTGACCAGGTGGCGACCCTTGCCCAGCGCCGCGCGCGCGTAGTCCGTCGCTGGTTGGCCGGTGTGCGGGTTGAGCCAGGTCGCCTCCATGAACAGGTCGGCGGGGCAGGCGTCAATGAAGGCGAGCGTGTCGGCGACCGGCGGCCCGGCGTGCAGCGCGTCCAACACTGCGCCGCGCTCGACCAGCGCCAGCGCCGCCCCCAGGTCCAGCCCGTCCGCGTTGATCGCCCGCCCGCGCGTCTGCGTGGCAATGCCCGTGACGGTATACGTCAGCCCGTAGTCGTCGCGCAGGACATCGGCCTTGCGCAGCAGCAGCCCAGCCAGCGCGCGCCCCACGTTGCCAAAGCCCAGCATGGCGATTCGCATGTGCATCACGCAACACTCCTTCAGACTGTCGTCTCACCCGGCGCGTGAATCCCCGGCCCCTCTGCCGGATAGGGGCCATTATACTCGATTCGCGCCGTGCGTCACGTTGCCGTCCCCAGCGGGTGCATGTCACGAGGGGGCGAAGTGCTTGAACCGCAGCGGCGCAGATAGAACAAGACTTCCGCAGTCTTCGAAGACTGCGGAAGTCTGCTCTTCCTGCTCTTCTCTGCGCTCTCTGCGTCTTGGCGGTGATGGTTTCTCCCCAGGGCTGACATGCCCCCATCCCTGCGGGATGCACGAACAACTTGTTGCTAAGGGAAGTTCAGGACGCTCGCTGAACGCCTCCCCCCTTAGCCTCCCTCCAGCCGAGCTAGAG
>CAYNHD010000316.1:0-4860 GCA_964396775.1 uncultured Thermoflexus sp.
GACCAACTGGTGTGGCGACCGCTGCTGGCCTGGTCGGATCGCTTCTCGCTGGAGATGGTGGAGAGCGATAACCCGCCCCGTTCGTGGTTCTACGACCTGTTGCAGCGAGCGTATGTCTCCCGCTGGCTGGATCACCACCTGCGCCAGCCGCTGCTGAACAGCATTGACGCGCTGCTGGTTCGTCCGGCAGGCACGCAGCCCGGTCTCTCTGAGGGGCGGGCCAGGCGGCCCTGGGCGGTCTATGCCCTGCTGTTGCTGGTAGGCGCAGGTGTTGTCTACGGGCTGGAACAGGCCGGGGAGATGCTGGTGCAGGTGCCCGCTGCCCAATGGAGCGAGATCGCGGCGGGCCTGGCGGTCACCTTCTCGCGCGTGCTGGTCGCCCTGCTGGTGGCCCTGGCCTGGACGATCCCGGTCGGCGTGCTCATCGGCACCAACCCTCGTGCGGCTGCGGTGCTGCAGCCGCTGGTGCAGATCGCCGCCTCCCTTCCGGCGACGGCGCTCTTTCCGGTGCTGTTGCTGGTGCTGCTGGGGTTGCCGGGCGGGTTGAATCTTGCCGCTGTGCTGCTGATGTTGATGGGCACGCAGTGGTATCTGCTGTTCAATGTCATCGCTGGCGCGGCAGCCATCCCCGAAGACCTGAAGTTCACCAGCAGGCTGCTCAAGCTGGGCCGGCGCGAACGTTGGCGCACGCTCATCTTGCCGGCGCTGTTCCCCTACATCATCACTGGCGCGATCACGGCCAGCGGCGGCGCGTGGAACGCCAGCATTGTCGCCGAGTATTTTCAACTGGGCGGCAGATCGCACCAGGTGACTGGCGTGGGCGCGCTCATTGCCTCGGCGACGGCGAGCGGCGATTTTCACCTGCTGCTGGCGGCCACGCTGAGCATGATCCTGACGGTTGTGTTGATCAACCGCCTGTTCTGGCGGCGGCTCTATCGCCGGGCCGAAGGACAGTTTCGCATGGAGTAGCGCCGATGGCACACCTTCTCGAATTGCAGGGCATCACGCAGAAGTACGGGCGCGGCGACCGCCGCTTCACGGCAGTGGACAACGTCAACCTGACTGTTGACGAAGGCGAATTTGTGGCGCTGTTGGGGCCGTCCGGCTGCGGCAAGAGCACGCTGCTGCGCATCATCACCGGCCTCAACCAGCCGGCGGAAGGGCAGGTGCTCTATGAGGGGCAGCCCTTGCGCGGCGTGAACCCGCACGCGACCATCGTCTTCCAGACGTTCGCCCTCTTCCCCTGGCTGACGGTGCAGCAGAACGTCGAGGTGGCGCTGAAGGCGCGCGGCATCCCGCCCAACCTGCGGGCCGTGCGCGCCATTGACCTGCTGGACATGGTTGGCCTGGACGGTTTTGAGACCGCTTTCCCGCGCGAGCTATCGGGCGGGATGCGCCAGAAGGTGGGCTTTGCACGGGCGATGGCCGTTGAGCCGGAGTTGCTGTGCCTGGACGAAGCGTTTTCGGCGCTCGACGTGCTCAGCGCCGAATCGCTGCGCGGCGAGTTGCTGGAACTGTGGATGAGTGGCTCCATCCCCACCAAAGCGATCCTGATGGTCACGCACAACATTGAGGAAGCTGTGTTCATGGCCGACCGCGTGATCGTGATGGACAAGCAGCCGGGGCGCGTGGTTGCCGATCAGGTGATCGATCTGCCCCACCCGCGCCAGCGCAAGTCGTCTCGCTTCCTGGAAGTGCTGGATCGCGTCTATGCTACGCTGGCGGGGCAAACGCAGCCAGAGCATATCGAGCTAGGTGCAGCGCCGGGCGAAGCCGGTGTGACGCGCGCGCTGCCTCTAGTCTCCATTGGGGAGCTTTCCGGTCTGCTGGAATTCCTGGACGAGATGCCCGGCGACCGTACCGATGTCTACCGGCTGGAGCAGGAACTGAACCTGGGCACTGACCCGGTGCTGCAACTAACTGAGGCGGCGGAACTGTTGGGGTTCGCCACCATCGCCAAAGGCGACATCACCCTGACTCCGCTGGGCGAGACCTTCGCCGAAGCCAGCATCCTGGCCCGCAAAGAAATTTTCGCCACGCGCATTCGGCGGCTGCCCACCATCAAATGGCTGCTGGCCATGCTCAAGGCGGCGGACAGGGGGCGGCTGGACCGCGATGTGGTCCGGCTGGCGCTGGAACTGGAGTTTTCGCCCGAAGACGCCGCCCGCCAGGTGGAGATCGCCATCCAGTGGGGGCGTTATGCCGAATTGCTGGCCTACGACGACAGCACGGAGACGCTCTACCAGGAGACGGCTGTCCCTGCGCCCGCCTGAAGCCTTCTCACCCTTCTTTGTCGGAGTCACCGAGCAGGCGGCGCAGTTCCTCTTCCCACACGTCCGCCAGCGGGTCGAACGGCGTCTCGGTGAATTCCTCGGCCAGCCGGTTGAAGTACTCGTGCAGGCCGCTCTGGGGCGAGGCGCTGTCCAGTTCCTTCACTTTCGCGTCCACAATCTGGGTGAGTTGGGCGCTCCTGCGCTGAAGATCGGCCAGGTCGAAGCTGGTCTTGAGCAGGTAGTTAACCCGGCGCATGACATCGTGCCAGGCGGTGAAGTCGTTCTCCAACTGGATGGTGTTGGTGATGTGCGGGAACTGGGCGAAATCGTAGGTTGGCACGAAAGCGTACAGCCCGACGAATTCCTGGCCGCCCTCCCCCGCGCGCCGGCACAGGTAGGAACTGAGGCTCGCCCCGCCGTGATAGTCAGAGAACTGCACGGCCAGGCGGCTTAGCTCGTGCCGCATATGGGGCAGGCTGTAGACGCAGGAGATCAGGCGTGCTTTGTTGTAGGGAAGCTCGCCATAGACACCGCCCAGGCTGACAATGCGCGTCACGCCGAGCGAGCGGGCCGCCTCCAGAAAAAGGGCGGCGTACCGCTCGATGTCCAGGTGCGGCTCGTCGCCCAGGAAGATGACCACGCCCAGCGACTCGTCGCCCGTGTAGTAGAGCTCGTTGCGCGGGGTGTCCAGCGCCGCCGGAAGCCCTTCCTCAAAGCGCACGATGGGCCGCACCAGGTCGTGCGTGCCCGGAATCTGGAACAGGTAGAATCCTTCCGGGCGAATGCTCCCGATGCGCCGGGCACCGCTGCGCTGGATGAGGTAGTGGGGCAGGCCCGACGACACCGATCCAGCATCGGCCCATTGCCGCCAGCCGGCGATCATCACCAGTTCGCCGGCCTGCGGTCGCTCTGTGAACTCCAGTGCGTCAGCCATCGGCGCGACCTCCTTCGCAAGCAGCCATCAGCCCGCAGCCAACAGCTATCAGCCGTTAGCTCTCAGCCGTCAGCCAGGGCAGCGCCGTCTCCATCGGGTGCTGCGGAGACCCTGGCCATCGCTGGATGCCTGGGCAGGGCCGATTCCTGCTCGCCGAACTGTCTGGTGCAGAGTATACCGCATTCTGCGCGGCGATTGGGGTGATTGGCGACTCAGCGGCGCGGCGCGCCGTGACAGTGCTTGAACTTGCGCCCGCTACCGCAGGGGCAGGGGTCGTTGCGCCCGGCGGCGGCGAACTTGTGCGCGAGTTCGGCGTCTTCGTGGGCCAGGATCAGCATCACGTTGGCCGGGGGGCGACCGCGCGCCAGTTCGGCGGCCATCAGGCGCATGGGGCGGTCAATGTGGGTGAAGAACGCCTTGAAGCCCGCGCATAGATAGTTCAGGCCTGGCTCGCCGTCGGGCGTGCTCAGCAGGCGATCTTTGGGACAGCCGCCGTTGCAGACGAAGCGCACCGGACACTCGCGACATTGGCGGGGCAACGTGTCGCGCTTGGCCTGCCCGAAGCGCCGCTGCTGTTCCGAGCCGACCAGCTCGGCCAGGGGGACGATCTGCATGTTGCCCAGCCGGTGCGCCGGCTCGACGAAGTGATCGCACGAGTACACGTCTCCGTTGTGCTCCATGGCCAGCGCGTAGCCGCACGTCTCCTCGAAGACGCACAGGCCGGGCCGGTGCCCGCTCCAGGCGGCCAGGGCCACGTCGAAAATCTGGACGAAGACGCGGCCCACGTCGCGCCGCACCCATTCGTCGAAGATGGCGATCAGGAAGCGCCCGTACTGCTCGCCGGCCACTGAGCGCGCGGTGACGGCGGTTCCCTCCTGGAAGCCGGTGTCGTTGTCGCGCTCGACGATGGGGATGAACTGGATGTACTGCGCCCCCACTTCGTCGCGCAGGAAGCGATATACGTCGAGCGGGTGATCGGCGTTGGCGGCATGCACGCAGGTCAGGATGTTGAAGTCCACGCCGTGCGCGCGCAGCCGCTCGACCCCACGCATCACCCGGTCGAAGGTGGGCCGTCCCCCCTTGTCCACGCGATAGGCGTCGTGCAGCGGGCGCGGCCCGTCCAGGCTGACGCCGACCAGGAAGCCGTGCTCGGCGAAGAAGCGGCACCACTCGTCGTCGAGGGTGGTGGCGTTGGTTTGCAGCGCGTTGAGGATGCGCATCCCTGGCCGGGCGTGTTTCTGTTGGAGCGCGACCGCCTGCTTGAAGAAGTCCAGCCCCAGCAGCGTCGGCTCGCCGCCCTGCCAGGCGAAGGTCACTTCGGGCACGCGCTGCGCGGCGATGTACTGGCGGATGAACGCTTCGAGCAGCGACTCGTCCATGCGGAAGTCGCTGCCGGGGTAGAGCCGCTCTTTGGATAGATAATAGCAGTAGCGGCAGTCCAGGTTGCAGATAGGGCCGTGCGGCTTGACCATGACGTGGAAGGCGGCGGGTCGGCTCACGGAGTCCTCGTTTCACCAGTTCTTGCGGCGCGGCGCACCCCTGATTTACCTCACCCCCTGGCCGCGCAACCCGAGGCGCTTACCCCAAACCCTTAAAGGAGAGGGGGAGGGGGGGCCCCCGACGGGGGGCCCCGCGGGGGGGCGGCGGGGGGGG
>CAYNHD010000317.1:0-4847 GCA_964396775.1 uncultured Thermoflexus sp.
TTTGCACTTTGCTGGTGCCTTAATCTGGTTGCGTTGAAATGTCAACAGAACCTAGTCGCTGGCAGCTTTCCCCACCCAGCCCAGCAGCCGGATTTCGCCCCTCAGACGGCTGGTGAGGTTGCGCGAGTTGTACCCGCTGGGGTTGGCGATGAATAAGTCCAGGCGGCCATCCGCGGCCCCCGCGCGCGTCTGGAATCCCCCATAAGCCAGCCACAGCCCGTCAGGAGAGTAACGCGGGTCGCAAGCGCCGGGCGTAGACGCCGACGAGACGATTTCCAGGTTGCTGCGAGCCACGACCAGCCCATACGGGCACTGCCCGTTGCGCCCGCCGAAGGCAACCCATTCCCCCCCGGGAGACCAGGCCGCCGCAAAGCCAAAGCGCGGGAAGAGAAACCGGTCTGTGCTGGCAATCAGTCCGCCGTTAGCGTCGCGCAGCACGACCGATGGCGGGTCGGTCACCTCATGGTAGATGACCTGCTGCCCGCCCGGTGCCCAGGCCGCGCCGAGATTCAGCACCCCCGCCCCACCCGATACTCTGCGCACTGTCCCCGCCCGGACGTTGGTGATCCAGATCGCGGACTCGGCGGCGAACGGGTCGGACAGCCCGGTAGTGAACGCCACTTGCAGGTTGCTCACCCACACCGGCGGGCCGTCCACAATCATGTCAGACACCTGTTGCACGCTGCCGGTCTCCACATCGAGCACGAACAGGTTGCCGCCGGTCGGCAGAGCAGCATCCAGGGCAGAACACGACCCAGGCTCATCGGGCACCCAGGTCGGGCACTGCAAGCGATCCGAGACGAATGCCAACATGCGCCCATCGGGTGACCAGGCCGGCCACAGATCGTAAGCGCCATGCTGGGTGATGTTCTCGAAGCTCGACCCGTCCGCCGAGATCGTGAAAATATCTACGTCGTAGGCGGTGGGCAGCGCCAGGGCCAGTCGCGTCCCGTCGGGCGACCATACCGGCTGGTGATTGGGAATACCGCGCGGGGCCAGCGACGGGATGTTGACCAGGCGCAGGCTGATCCCCAGAGCGAGGTCCAGCAGGTACAAGCCGCCCGCCCGCGTACCGTCCGCCAGCAGAGTCGGCTCCACGAAATACACGAGCTTGCTGCCGTCGGGTGCCCAGTAGATACGGTCGTCCGTCGTCACCGGCAGATCGAGCACCTCGATAAGCTGGCCGCTCGACGGGTTGGCCAGGAACAGCGTCTCGACTTCTGTATCGGGCACCGGCGTGTTCGGATTCGAGGTGCCGCCCGTGCGCTCGTTCAGGCTTACCACCGCGAAGTACGGGCGATCCAGCCCGCCGTCTAGCTCCTGCGGGATGTCCACCGGCGTCCACTGGTCGTAAGCCAGGCCCGCCACCGGATAGGGCGTGGCTGTGGGCGTGAGCGGCGCCGTCGGGAGGGGTGTCATCGAGGGGCGCGGAGTCGGCGAAGGCCGGGGCGTTGCCGTGTGCGTGGCCACAGGAGTCGGCGTCAGTGTGGCCGTCGCAGTCGCCAGCGGCGTGCGCGTGAGCGTCTCCGTCGGTGAGGCGCTAGGTGTTGCCGTTGGCGACTGCACCGCGAAATTGCAGCCGGTCAGGATGAGCGCGCATCCAGCCAACGTCAGTATTCCGAGTCGTATCACGCCAACAAACCCACTCTCATTCCACCAACCAGGCAATCGCTATACGCTCCGAAGCGCGCACAGTGCAACGACTGTGATCCTAACCGATCCTGTTCATGACGCACAGTCTCATTTGGGCAGTTGGGCCTGCGTCTTCTTGAGCACGTAGTAGGAGCCGCGCTTCTCACCCATCTTGATCAGGATGCCCCGGCTCACCAGGTCGGCAAAGTCGCGCCGGATCGTCTCTGAGTGAACTTCCGGGCAAAGCTCCTGCAAGTCCTTATTGGTGATGCGCGCATTCTTACGGTTGATCAGGAAATCGAGCGCGTATTCCTGGCGGCGGTTGATGGGCTGGCCGCGAAAGACGCCGCCGAATAGCTCCGGCTCAGCACCTGCCGGCTCAGCGACGGGTTTGTTGGTCAGAATCACGCGGAAGCCGCCAGCCGTCTCAGCGAACTTGGGATCGGGCAGGTTCATCTCGCGCATGAGAGCAATCACGCGATCCACCCCGTAGCCAAGCCGCTCGATGAAGCCCATGTCAGACAACACCTGGACAATCGCCGAGTTGCGCGAGAATCGCTCGTCCACGATGTTGTCAACGGTGACTGGCCCCGGCAACCCGCCAGGGCTGGTGATCTCCAACCGGTCGGAAAACAGATACAGCCGGATGCCATCGCCCTGGATGCTGTAATCGCGGTGAGCCACAGCGTTGACGACCAGCTCGCGCACAGCCTTGAGCGGATACTCCGTCTGCTCGCTACGCGCCATGCGGTCGCCAAGCTGAACCCCTTTGCGCAGGTTGTCCACCAGGAACGTCTCCGCGCGTTGTATCTGCTGCGGGAGCGTCCCGCCGATGTCCTGGCGCGTGAACACGTCGCCCATCTCGCTGCCAGCGAAGCGCGCCGCCGTGATGTCTGCCCCACGCAGGAACTGCTGCGGGTCGCGGCCAAAGAGCAGAATGCCCGCGTTGGTCGGCACCAGGGCGTCATCGCGCCGGGTCAGGCAGCCGCGCTTGAGCAGCACCTGTTCCGGCGAGACGCCGCCCATACCGCTCAGCCCTGCCGCGTAAGCCTCCACCTGCTCCCAGTCCAGATCAGTTCGGCGCGCGTTGCGGGCAGGTTCTGCCTCGAAGGTCACATCGCCCCGCTCCAGCATCAGCCGGCGCAGGTCGGCGGGCGTCATGGCCGTGTTCACCGTTCCCACGCGCCGCAAGAAGCGCCCCGCCAGCGCGTAGACATAGGGCATCCCACGCGGCACCTGGACGACCACCATCGGCGAGCCGTGCACCTGGACCAATTGCGGCATGGGGATGATCAGTGGCGGCTCGACGGACAGCGCCGCTTCCAGCACGCAGTTGACGGCGTTCTCGGCGTCATCCACGCCGGCTGGCCGGTCAGAGCGCGGCGCGACGCCCAGCAGCAGCGTCCCGCCGCGCGCATTGGCCATCGCCACCAGCATGGCGGCAATATCGCTCACCGGTGCCCGGCCAGGCAGCCAGTCCACCGTTTCGCCCCGGCCAGCAGCCAGCAAATCCAGAATCCCCTGCTGCGTGAGTTTCTCCTCGGCCTCGAAGAAGCGTCCCTTGTGTACCACTTGCTCACTGCTAGGCTGCATGGTCGCCCCCTGAAGGAATCTCGTCGCGGACGTTGGCTGTTGCCGGGCGCGACTCCGCGCCGCCTGACGGCGGAAGCAGCGCCCACTCCAGCACCTCGTCCATGCGCGCCACGAGCTTGAGATCGAGATCGCGCAACACGTGTTTGGGAATCTCGGTCAAGTCCTTCTCATTGCGCCTGGGTAGCAGTACCTGCCGGACGCCTGCACGGTGCGCCGTCAGAATCTTCTCACGAACGCCTCCCACCGGCAGGACGCGCCCACGCAGCGTGATCTCGCCCGTCATCGCCACGTCGCGGCGCACTTTGCGCTGCGTCAGCGCCGAGATCAGCGCCGTCGCCAGCGTGATCCCCGCCGACGGGCCATCTTTGGGGATGGCTCCCTCCGGCAGGTGGACGTGAATATCCAGCCGGTCGAACTCGTCTGGCTCAATCCCCCACTGCCGCGCCCGCGAGCGCGTGTAGCTCAGCGCCGCCTGCGCCGACTCCTGCATCACGTCGCCAAGCTGCCCGGTGAGCAGCAGCACCCCCTTGCCTGGCATCAGCGTCACCTCAATCGCCATGATGTCGCCGCCGGCCTCAGTCCAGGCCAGCCCGGTGGCCACGCCAACTTCATCCGTCTCCTCGGCCATCATGGGCAGGAAAAGCGGCGGGCCGAGGTACACGGGCAGCTTCGCGGCGGTGATCCGCCGGGTGAGGCGCTTGCCCTCGGCCACACGCCGCGCCAGCTTGCGGCACACCTTGGCGATCTCGCGCTCCAGGTTGCGCACGCCAGCCTCATACGTGTATTCGCGGCAGATCAGGCGCAGCGCGGACTCGTCGAAGCGCACTCCGCGACCTTCCAGGCCGTGTTGCTTGAGCTGGCGCGGGATGAGAAAATGCCGGGCGATGCTGACCTTCTCATCCTCCACGTAGCCAGGGAATTCGATCACCTCCATGCGATCCAGTAGCGCGGGCGGGATGGGGTCCAGGTAGTTCGCCGTCGTGATGAAGAACACGCGCGACAGGTCGTAGTTGACATCGAGATAATGGTCAGAGAAGGCATGGTTCTGCTCTGGGTCGAGCACCTCCAGCAGCGCCGCCGCCGGATCGCCGCGAAAATCAGCGCCCAGCTTGTCAATCTCGTCGAGCATGAACACCGGGTTGATCGTCCCGGCGCGGCGCATCGTCTGGACGATCCGCCCTGGCAACGCACCGATGTACGTCCGGCGGTGCCCGCGAATCTCGGCTTCGTCGTGCACGCCTCCCAGGCTGACGCGCACGAACTCGCGCCCCAACGCGCTGGCGATGCTCTTGCCCAGCGAAGTCTTGCCAGTGCCGGGCGGCCCCACGAAGCACAAGATAGGCGTCTTCATCTGCTCGCCGGCCAGCTGGTGCACCGCCATGTATTCCAGAATCCGCTCCTTCGCTTTGGGCAGGCCGTAGTGCTCGGCATCCAACACGCGCGCCGCATGAGCCAGATCGAGATTGTCTTCGGACTGCACCAGCCAGGGCAGATCGAGCAGCCAGTCGAGATAGGTGCGAATGATCCCCACCTCTGGAGCCATCGGCGGGATCATCAGCAGCCTGCCCAACTCCTTGAGCGCCTTGTCTTTCGCTTCTGCGGTCATTTCCTTCTGTTCGATG
>CAYNHD010000318.1:0-4733 GCA_964396775.1 uncultured Thermoflexus sp.
GATCCCGGCCATCGAGTGGGCCAACAGCATCACCGACGGCCCCACCCTGATTGATTTTGTGGTCGAAAAGCACGACCTGGTGTACCCGATGGTGCCGGCGGGCGCTGACCTGCACAAGATGATCCGCCGCCCGCTGCCCTCTGAGAATTCGATCTAGCGCGCTGCGCTTGGGGAGGAGTGAAGACAGCGATGAAACGGACGCTCGTGGCGCTGGTGGAGAACAAGCCCGGCGTGCTGAACCGGGTGGCAAGCCTGTTCCGGCGGCGCAACTTCAACATTGACAGCCTGACGGTGGGCCGCACGGAGAACCCGGCCATCTCGCGCATGACCATTGTCGTGGACGCCGATTCCGAGAGAATTCGCACCCAGCTTTACAAGCTGATCAACGTCATCCAGGTGCAGGACGTGACGGACATCCCCGATGTCAGCCGCGACCTGGCGCTGATCAAGGTGCGCGTCAACAGCCAGACGCGCGGCGAGGTCGTGCAGCTTTGCGACATCTTCCGCGCGCACATCGTGGACGCCACCACCGACGCGCTGATCGTCGAGGTCACCGGCGACGAGGACAAGATCACCAGCATGACCGAGCTATTGCGCCCGATCGGCATCCTGGAGATGGTGCGCACCGGCGTCGTCACCATGACGCGCGGCGAGCATGTGCTGTCGCCCAACGGCTACAAGCTGCGTCCAGGCGGCAACGGCTACCGGACGAATGTGCTGTGAGCGAAGGTCAAGACTTCGGAAGTCTGCGAGACTTCCGAAGTCTGTCGCCGCCCCTACGCGGCCAGACACGCTTACCAACAACCAATAACCAACAACCAACAACCTATAAACCAGGCACCAAGAACGCTCAATCGCTCAACAAGGGAGAAGACCAGTGGCGAAGCTCTATTACGACAACGACGCCGATCCGTCCCTGCTCGCGGGCAAGACGGTGGCGATCATCGGCTATGGCAGCCAGGGCCACGCCCACGCGCTCAACCTGCGCGACAGCGGCGTGCAGGTGGTGGTAGGTCTCTATGAGGGCAGCAAGTCGTGGGCCAAAGCCGAAGCCGAGGGCCTGACGGTGAAGCCGGTCGCTGAGGCGGCAGCCGAGGCCGACGTGATCATGCTGCTGCTGCCGGACACGGCGCAGCCCAAAGTCTATGCCGAGAGCATCGCGCCGCACCTGAAGCCGGGCGACACGCTCATGTTCGCGCACGGCTTCAACATCCGCTACGGGCAGATCGCGCCGCCCGATTTCGTGAATGTGAGCATGGTCGCGCCCAAAGCGCCAGGGCATCGCGTGCGCGAGCTGTACGTCGAGGGCGCGGGGACGCCCGCCCTGGTCGCTGTGGCGCAGGACGCCAGCGGGCGGGCGTTGCCGCAGGCGCTGGCCTACGCGCGCGCCCTGGGCTGCACCCGCGCCGGCGTGCTGGAGACGACCTTCGCCGAAGAGACCGAGACCGACCTCTTCGGCGAGCAGGTCGTGCTGTGTGGTGGAGTCACGGCGCTGGTCAAGGCGGGCTTCGAGACGCTGGTCAAAGCGGGCTATCAGCCCGAAATCGCTTACTTCGAGGTGTTGCACGAACTGAAGCTGATCGTGGACCTGATGTACCAGGGCGGCATGAGCTACATGTGGTATTCCGTCTCCGACACCGCCGAGCACGGCGGCTACACCGCTGGCGAGCGCATCATCACCGAGGAGACCAAAGGCGAGATGCGCCGCATCCTGGATGAGATTCAAGACGGCACCTACGCCCAGAAGTGGCTCGCCGAGAACGCCAACGGGCGGCCCTGGTTCAACCAGCAGCGCCGCGCCGAGCAGAACCTGCTCATCGAGCAGGTGGGGCGCGAACTGCGCGGGATGATGCCCTTCCTGAACGCCAAGCACGCGCCCCCGGCGGAGTAGGAACCAGGCGCTCTTGCTGACCGCTGAAGGCTGAGGGCTGACGACAACGGAACACACGAGGATGTACAGATCATGGACGAGTCTGGGGTTCACAGCGACAACCGGGTGCACATTTTCGACACGACTCTGCGCGACGGTGAGCAATCGCCCGGCGCGAGCCTGACCAGCGCCGAGAAGATTGACATCGCCCGCCAGCTTGCCCGCCTGGGCGTGGACATCATCGAAGCGGGCTTCCCCGCCGCCTCGCCCGACGACCTGGAAGGCGTGCGCCGCGTCGCCCGCGAAGTGGGCACGGCGGACGGCCCGATCATCTGCGGGCTGGCCCGCGCCACCACCAGCGACATTGACAAAGCCTGGGAAGCCGTGCGCGACGCGGCCAAGCCGCGCATCCATACCTTCCTGGCGACTTCCGAGATTCATATGCAGCACAAGCTGCGCCTGACGCGCGAGCAGGTCGTGGGGCGCGTGCGCGAGATGGTGGCCTATGCCCGCTCGCTGTGCGCCGACGTGGAGTTCTCGCCGGAGGATGCCTGCCGCTCCGACCCCGATTTCTTGGTGGAGGTGCTCAGCGTGGCGATTCAGGCGGGCGCAACCACGCTCAACATTCCCGACACGGTGGGCTACATCATGCCCGGCGAATACTTTGCGCTGATGCAGAAGCTGATCCGCGAGACAGCGGGCGGCGACCGCGTGATCTGGTCGGTGCACTGCCACGACGACCTGGGCCTGGCCACGGCCAACACGCTGGCCGGCCTGCAGGCCGGGGCGCGCCAGGCCGAAGTGACCATCAATGGCATTGGCGAGCGCGCAGGCAACACGTCGCTGGAAGAAGTGGTGATGGCCCTGCACACGCGGCCCCAGTTCTACAACCTGACCACCGGCATAGACACGACGCAGATCGCCCGCAGCAGCCGCATGGTCAGCAACTACACCGGCCTGCCCGTCCAGCCGAACAAGGCCATCGTCGGCGCGAATGCCTTCAGCCACGAGGCGGGCATCCACCAGGACGGCGTGCTCAAGCACCAGGCCACTTACGAGATCATGACGCCGGAGACGGTGGGCCTATCGCAGAGCAACCTGGTGCTGGGCAAGCACAGCGGGCGGCACGCCTTTCGCGTCCGGCTGGAAGACCTGGGCTACGAGCTGGAGGGCGACGAGCTAAACCAGGCGTTCCAGCGTTTCAAGGAGCTGGCCGACAAGAAGAAGACGGTCACCGACGCCGATATCGAGGCGCTGATTGCCGACGAACTCTATGGCCCGGCGGAGGTTTTCACCCTGGAGGGTATCCAGGTCGCCTGTGGGCAGCCGGGAATGCCCACCGCCACGATCAAGCTGCGCGGGCCGGACGGCCAGGTGAAGATCGCCGCCGCCATTGGCACCGGGCCGGTGGACGCTGCCTTCCAGGCCATCGAGCGGATTATCGAGGTGCAGGCCACGCTGGTCGAGTACCGCGTGGCCGCCGTCACCGAGGGCATTGACGCCCTGGGCGAGGTGACCGTGCGCGTCCGCCGCGACGCCAACGGGCGGCGGACTTTCGGCGGGCACGGGGCCGATACCGACATCATCGTGGCCAGCGCCAAAGCGTATCTGTCCGCGCTCAACAAGATGCTGGCCTACACCGGCTACGGCGACCGCGCGCCGGAGGGCGAGTCTGCCACGGTGCGTGTGTCCGCGCTGGCGAAGTGAGGCATTGCCATAGCGACCTCACCCCTGCTTGGCCCGCTGACACGGGCCTCGCCGTCCTCTCTCCAATGTGGAGAGGGGGCAAGCCGAGCGCAGCGAAGCTGGGGGTGAGGTCAACCGGCATGACCGGGTATGCACGAGGAGCGAAGATCATGACCAAGCAGAAGAAATCACGCAGAGGGACGCCGGTCAGCCCGCGCCTGGTCGAGCCGGAGATGGGCGCCGCGTTCCCGGAGCCGTGCACCTGGCCGCTGGCCTGGCACGGTGAGGCCCTGTACAGCCGGCCCATCCGCCCGTTACCGGCAGGTCGCGCCAGCGGCGAGCGCCCCGCTCTCGCCGGTGACCGCTGAAAGCTAAGAGCTATCAGCTTTCAGCCTTCAGCTTTCAGCTTTCAGGAGTATCCGAAATCCTGCTGACGGCTGACCGCTGACGGCTGACGGCTGATGGCTGACGGCTGACCGCACTTTTCACGGGAGACATCATGGGAAAAACACTGGCCGAGAAGATCATCGCTGCCCACGCTGAGCACGTCACAGAGGTCTCGGCGGGCGATCTGGTGACCGTCAAGACCGACGTGGTGATGGCCAACGACATCACCGCGCCCATCGCCATCGAGTCCTTCCAGGCAATGGGCGTGGGCGAAGTGTACAACCCGGACCGCATCATGCTGGTGCCGAGCCACTTCGCCCCCAATAAAGACATCAAGAGCGCCGAGCAGACGCGCACGCTGACCCTCTTCGCCGAGCAGCAGGCGCTCGGCCACCGCTTCCAGGTGGGGCGGGCGGGCATTGAGCACGTCGTGCTGCCAGAGCGCGGGCTGGTGCTGCCCGGCGATCTGGTCGTCGGCGGCGACAGCCACACCTGCACCTATGGCGCGGTCGGCGCGTTCGCCACCGGCATGGGATCCACCGACATCGCGTTTGCGATGGCGACCGGCACCACCTGGCTGAAGGTGCCGGAGACGATGAAGTTCGTCTATTACGGCGAGCGCCAGCCCTGGGTGACCGGCAAAGACCTGATCCTGCGCACCATCGGCGCGATCAGCGTGGACGGCGCGCTCTACCGGGCGATGGAGTTCACCGGCCCGGCCATCCACGAGCTACCCATGTCCGACCGGCTGACGATGGCCAACATGGTCATCGAGGCGGGCGGCAAGTGC
>CAYNHD010000319.1:0-4731 GCA_964396775.1 uncultured Thermoflexus sp.
GTTTTGTATGAAAAACGTGTCTGTTAGTGGGGCTGCTCTGGTGCGCCTTTTTTTACCTCACCCCCGCTGGGGTTTGATGCGCATCGCCTCCCCCTCTCCACCACGTGGAGAGGGGGCCGGGGGGTGAGGCCAACCAGACGCCATCTCAAGACATTCCCCGTTGCTGTCCGCCCCTGAAGGTCTACTTGAGAAAGCCGTGCTTGCGCAGCCAGTTCTCGAAGGTGATCTCGCCCGGCTCGGTGATCATGCTGCCCCGATCCACGTTGCGCGGGCTTTCGCCCGCCAGCGGAGCCGGTTCCTCAAAGGGCAGGTCTTCGCCGGGGCGGGCGACGATGATCGTCGGCACCGACTTGAACCCCGTCCAGGCGATGACGCGCTGCTCGGCGGCGGGGTCTTTGTCAATCAGAATCTCGCGGTAGGGGATGTTCTCGCGCTCCAGGACGCGCTTGGCGGTGCGAACGTAGGGACACGAGGCCGTCCGCGCGTACATGACCAGTTCGTAGTTCACAAGCTCCTCCCCAGGTGAATGGCGGGCGCGGATGATCTCTCAGGAGCCGGGCATGGGCGTCCCGCCGGCGTCGGGCAACAGGAAGCAGCGGATACCGTTGACGATGCCCTGAGCGATCAGGTCTTGCTGCTCAGTGAGAAAGGCGCGGTCGTTGCGCAAAAAGCCAATCTCGATGATGGCCGTCGGCGTGTCAATGGCGACCTCATCGAAGGTGTGGTAATCGGTCATGTCGTAGGTGAGGCCGTAATGCTGGGGCAGGCCGGTTGTGGCCGCGTACTGGCTGATCAGGCAAGCCAGCAGCTTCTCGTCTTTGCCGCGTGTCGTCTGGCGGGCGGACGCCGACGCCGCGTTGAAGCCGGTGCCCGCCGCCCCGTAATCCTGGCAGTCATTGGAGTGGATCGAGATGAGCACATCGGCCTGGTAGTTGGTCAGGCGCGGGTCGAACTCGGTCAGCAAGTCCACCATGTAGCGTTCCTGGCTGAGCGTGGTCACCACCAGGCGCGCGACTGCCTCGTTGATCGATAGCTCGGTCAGCCCGTCCGGGCACACCGCGCCAGGGTCGGACTCGAAGGTGGGGTCTTGCGGGCGTCCGCTGTGCCCGGCGATGATGCCGATGCGCACCTGATGCGCATCGGTGGGCAGCGGCGAGGGCTGGATGGAGATGACGCGCTGCGTGGCCTGCACCTTGTTCAGCCCGGCGCGGAACTCGTCGGAGAAGAAGTTGGGCCGCGTCCACAGCGAGAAGATGGTCGAGACGAGCATCGCCGCCGCCACGACGATCAGCATATTGCGCACGGTGTTCCACCACAGGCTGGCCGGCCCGCTCTGCGCAGGCGGGCGTGGCAGCGGGGCCGCCCGCCGGCCCAGGGGGAGCGAGAGCGCCGGCGCAGCGGGCGAGCCGCTGCCTGGCTCCGCAGGGAGCACGCCCGGCGTTGCCCGGCCTGCAGGCGCGTGGGGAGCCAGGTCGAGCGCGCCCGTGTCGAACGTCCACACGGCGAAGTCATCCTCGTCCTCGTCGTGCGGCGAGTCTTCCCTGGCAAGCTCAGCCAGCGGGTCGTCGTCCCAGGTCAGATCGCTCTCGTCGGCCATGATCGGTGCATCTATGCTATCCGGCAGTCTGGCGCGAATCTTAACGCACTCAGCGCAAAAGGGAAACTTCGCGGGCATGGGCCTCACCCCCAGCCTCGCTGCGCCCGGCCTGCCTCCTCGCGCAATAGAGGGGGCAGCGAGGCCCGCGTCAGTAGGCCGAGCGGGGGGTGTAGGGACGTATCGCCATACGCCCTTACGGGCGCGGTTGCGCGGGCCGACACCAGACTTCCGAAGTTTGCGCAAACTTCGGAAGTCTGATCCGGGCCGAGGATGGGGGGCAAAGGCAGGCGCACGACTTCTCAAACGGCCTCCGACCGGTTTTGCACGCACCCCGAGGCGGCAACTGGCACCCTGAGTCACAAGATTGGGGTATAATACCCTTAAGCTGCATGACCGGCCCGGCCCCCAGCCAGCAGGCCGGGGAGTGACCGGGATGTGCGCCCAGAGACATCGCGCATGGCAGAGGCGGACCAGGATGGGGGCAGATATTCTGTTTGTCGAGGACGATGACGACCTGCGCGAGAACGCGGCGCTCATCCTGGAGATGGAGGGCTACACGGTCGTCGGCGCGCCCGATGGCCGCCTGGCGCTCGACCTGGTTGAGACGGGTTTCCGCCCCGATCTGATCATCAGCGACATCATGATGCCGCGCATGGACGGCTACCAGTTCTTTGAAGCGGTGCGCCGCCAGCACCCCCATCTGCGCGCCGTGCCGTTCATCTTCCTGACGGCGCGCGGATCGCGGCGAGACATTGCCGCTGGCAAGCTGCTCGGCGCCGACGATTACCTGGTCAAGCCCTTCGATTCGGCTGAGTTGCTGGTCGCTGTGAAGAATAAGCTGCGCCGCGCTGCCGAGATGCGCGAGCTGGCTGACGAAACCTTGACCCATGCCCGCCGGACGCTTGTCCAGCTTCTGGCCCACGAGCTACGCACCCCGCTGACCTACGTCACCGGCGGGTTCGCGCTGCTGGCCGAGGAACTGGAGCGGCAGCAGCCGGGCCTGCTCAGCGAAGATATTCGCGTCAGCCTGGAACTGATCCAGGGCGGCACGCAACGTCTCAACCGGCTGGCCGAGCAAACAGCCCTCTACGCTCAGATCGCCAGCGGGCAAGTCGCCAGCCAGGTACGGTCCGCGCCGGCCCGCCTGAACCTGGCTTTCCTGGTGCACGATGCGCTCTCAGTGGTCAACGGCATTACCCACGAACACACGATCACCGTGCAGCACGCACCGTCCGGCGGGGAGGCCATTTGCGTGGCCGGGCTGCGCGATCTGCTGGTCAGCGCGATCAGCGAAGTGCTGCGCAACGCCGTGCAACACTCCCCGGCAGGCAGCACCATCACCATCCTGCTCGACCGCACGGAGACGCAGGCCGTCCTGACGGTGACCGATCAGGGGACAGGCATTGACGAGCAACAGCAGGCGACGATCTGGGATCTGCTGATCCAGCTTGAGCGCCCCGCCGGGGACTATCAGGGCGTTGGTCTGGGCCTGCCCCTGGTCAAAGGGATTGTTGAGGCGCACGGCGGCACCATTGGCCTGGTCAGCGCCCCCGGCGCTGGCACGCAGGTGACGATCCGCCTGCCGCTCGCCCCGCCCGAATGACGGTTTTAGGGGCAGACAGGCATTAAGGCCGGTTTGTGGTCTGAGAGTGGTTCTTCACGTTACCTCACCCCCGCTCGGCGCTGATGCACCTTGCCAGCCGGGTACAACGAGGCTGGGGGGTGAGGCTGGGCCAGAACGCGGCAGAGCGAGGCCCCGACCTGACAAGTCGTTCGTGAACCCTGCTCAACCACCAATCACGCACCAGGGCGCAAATAGGGTATAATGGTGCCGACTGCCATACCGGCTTAGGGCTGCGCCGACCGTAGGAGAGGTTGTATGCGTGTTTCTATCCTGCAAGAGAACCTGCACAAAGGGCTGTCCATTGTAGGCCGCGCCATTCAAAGCCGGCCCACGCTGCCCATTCTGTCCAACGTGATGATCGCGACGGATGATGCGCGCCTGCAGCTTTCCGCCACCAATCTGGAACTGGGCATCACGCACTGGATCGGCGCCAAAGTCGAGCACCCCGGCTCGATCACCGTGCCCGCCCGCACGCTGCAAGAACTGGTGAGCACCCTGCCCCCTGAGCGCGTGGACATGGAGCTAGACCCGCGCACGCTGACGCTGCACCTGCGCTGCGGGGCCAGGTCAGCCAACATCAAGGGCATGGACGCCGCCGAATACCCGCTCATGCCAGAGTTTGACCCAACGCGGGCCATTCCGGTCAAGGCCAGTGTCTTCCGCGAGATGATCGAGCAGGTCGTCTTCGCCACCGCCAAAGAGGACAATCGCCCCATCCTGACCGGCGTGCAAATGCGCTTCGATGGCGACCAGCTCACCCTGGCGGCGGCGGACGGCTACCGGCTGGCGGTGCGCACTACGACGCTGGAGTTCAGCATTGGCGACCGGTCGCCGGAGCCGCTGATTGTCCCCGCGCGCACGCTGTCCGAGTTGGCGCGGATCATCGGTGACGAGGACGACGAAGTGCTGATGAGCCTACCCGAAGGGCGCGGGCAGATCATGTTCAGCCTCAAGAACGTGGTGGTCGTCTCACAGCTTATCGAGGGCAAGTTCCCCGACTACGAGGCGATCATCCCGCGCGGCTTCCAGACGCAGATACTCGCCTATACCGACGAATTGCTGGCTGCCTGCCGTAGCTCCGAAGTCTTCGCCAAAGATTCGGCGAACACCGCCCGCGTGCTCGTCGAGCCGAGCGGCATGGTCGGCGTGCCGGGCCGCGTGACGGTCGCCGGGCGCTCGCAGGAGAAGGGTGACGCCGAGGCCCCGCTGGACGCCAGCATTGACGGGCAGGCGGTTGAGATTTCGTTCAACATCCGCTATCTGATTGACGTGCTGAGCGTCATCCGCGAGGACCAGGTCGTGCTGGAGACGAGCGGGCCGACGGCACCGGGCGTGGTGCGCCCTGCCGGGCGTGATGACTTCGTTCACGTGATCATGCCCATGTCCAGCCGTTAGCGCGCCGGGGATGCCTGGGCATCATTCTGGGGGAAGGCCAACTGCGCATCGAGCGAGTGATGAGTCTGGAGTCTTGAGAGACCATATGGAAAGACCTGCGCTACGATTTACCTCA
>CAYNHD010000320.1:0-4727 GCA_964396775.1 uncultured Thermoflexus sp.
ACGAGGGGCGGCTCTTCGCCTGGAACCCGGCGCTCGACCAGCTCCTCGTCGCCCGGCACCGCGCCCAACAGCGGCAGATCAAGCTGGGCGATGCGCGCTTGCAGCGGGGCGGGGATCACCCCACCGGGCACGTTGTTGAGGATCAGGTAGGCCGCGTTGATGTTGATGTCTAGCTCGTGGCGGAAGGCGGCGATGCGCTCGGCGGCGACGATGCCGCGCTGCGTGGCGTCGCTGACGACGAGCAGCACCTCCACGTCGCGCGTGGTACGCCGGCTGAGGTGCTCCATGCCCGCCTCGTTGTCAATGACCACGTAGCGGTAGTTCTTGCTGATGCTGTCCACCACTTCGCGCAGGTTATGGTTGACGGCGCAGTAGCAGCCAGGGCCTTCGGAGCGGCCCATGGCGATCAGGTCGAAGCGCGGGCCTTCGGACAGGGCAGCGCGCACCTCATAGTCCAGGTACTCGCGCTTGGTCAGGCCGCCGTCCAGCGCGCCCATCGCCGCTCCGCCTGCCGTCAGGGACTCCTTGACTTTCTCCAGCAAGCCTTCGCGGATGTCACCGACCGTCCATTCCAGATCGAGGCCGAGCACCATGTTCAGGTTGCTGCTGGGATCGGCGTCAATGGCCAGGATGGCCCCGCGCTGCGTCTGGGCCAGGTACTTGATGATCATGGCGGCGATGGTCGTCTTGCCCACGCCGCCCTTGCCCGCCAGGGCGATGGTCGTCGTCATCAGCGTTCAATCTCCGCGCTCAGCGTCGCGGCCATGCGCTCAGCGGACTGGCGCAGAGCCGGGACGAAATCGTACACGGCGAGGCCGCGCCGGTCGGCCTCCTGCACGGCCAGGTCAGCGGGCAGCGTGCCCAGCAGGGGCAGGCCGGGCGTCTCGGCGGCCAGGAACGCGGCTTCTTCCTCGTCGCGCACCTTGTTGCCGACCAGCCACAACCGCGTCAGGCCGATGTCCGCCGCCAGTTTCTTGATCTGCGCGGCGGTGCCCAGGCTGCGCCGCGTCGGTTCGACAACGACGATCATCGCGTCCACGAAGTCCACCGTCGCCCGGCCTAGGTGCTCGACGCCCGCGTACATATCCAGGATCAGCACGTCATCCTTGCGGAAGAGCAGGTGCGTGAAGAGCGTCTTGAGCATGGCGCTCTCCGGGCAGATGCAGCCCGATCCGCCCAGGTCTACCGATCCCATCTCCAGCAGGCGCACGCCGCGATGGGTCACGCTGAAACGCTCCGGCAGGTCGTCCACGCGCGGGTTGAGCGTGAAGAAGCCGCCGACGGTGCCGGGCTTGGCCCCGGTGCGCTCCTCGATCAATGCGTCCATTTCGGCGATGGGGCGCAGGCTGTCGCGCAGGTGGGGCGGGAAGCCGAGCGCCCCGGCCAGGCATGGCGCGGGATCGGCGTCCACGGCCAGCACGTCGCGCCCGGCGTCGGCGTAAACCTGGGCGAGCAGGGCGGCGAGCGTTGTCTTGCCCACGCCCCCCTTGCCGCTGATGGCGAGTTTCATAGGTGTGTCCTCAGTGGTCAGTGATCGGTTGTCAGTAGTCAGTGATCGGTTATTGGTTATTGGTTGTTGGTTGTTGGTGATCTATGACCGAACAAGCTCACGGTACCCTCTGATCACTGAAAACCGGTCACTGATCACCGCTCTCACAACAACACCGCGCCCGCACGATGATCGTCCCTGGGCGCGGTGTCTGGTGCGAACTCATGCACACGGGTGTGGGGCAGCGCGTTGGTCTCACGGTCCAGACTTCCGAAGTCTCGCAGACTTCGGAAGTCTCAGGGGCGCTCTGCTCCGCCCCTACCGCATGGTGCTCCGGGGCGTATGCAATACGCCCCTACGCCCGGTTGCGCCTAACGGGCCGCCGCGCCCGCCTCTTCCGGTGCTTCTCTGGGCGGCACGAAGTCCGGCGGCAGCAGCCCGGCCTCGGTGACGATGCGCGGGACGATCTCCTCCCAACCGACGGCCATCAGGTGAATGCCGTGCACGCCCTGCTTGCCCTTGATCGCCTCAATGAGTTCCAGCGTGATCGTGATCGCTTCTTCCTGCACGCCGTCGCCCGCCGCTTCCAGGCGCTTGATCAGCCGCTCCGGGATGACCACACCCGGCACCTCGTGATGCATGTACTGGGCCATCTTCAGCGACTTGAGCGGCGTGATGCCGACCAGCACGAACACCTTGTCCAGGATGTCCCGCTTGGCCAGCTCGTTGAGCCACACCTCGAAGCCGTCGGCGTCATAGACCAGATTGGTCTGGAAGAACTGCGCCCCGGCGTTGACCTTCTTGTGCTCGCGCAGGGCCTGGAATTCGGGCCGCGAGGCGAACGGCGCTGCTGCCGCGCCCAGGAACATCTTGGGCGGAAACCTGATCGGACGCCCATCGAGATAATGCCCTTCGTCACGCATCCGGCGCAGCACCCACAGCATCTGCACCGAGTCCAGGTCAATGATGTCCAGCCGTCCCAACGGCGGCGGCCCCATACGCCCGCTGTCGCCGGAGAGCACCAACACGTTGCGCACGCCCAGGGCGCTCGCCCCCAGCATCTCTGATTGCAGCGTGGCTCGCGTGCGGTCGCGGCCCTGCATCTGCATGACCGGCTCGGCCCCGTGTTGCAGGGCGATGGTGCTGCAGGCCAGGCTGGACATGCGCGCCGTAGCCGAGGGATTGTCCGTGAAGTTGACGGCGGCCACGTAAGGCTTCACCAGGTCAATGTTCTGGCCGAGCTTGCCCGTCGCCGTGCTCAGCGGGGGCGCAACCTCCGCCGTGACGACGAACTCCCCGGCGCGCAGCCGCCGCTCTAGCTCCGAGACCGGCTCAGTGTAGGCGGGCGGGTGGTATTTGTCGTCGCCCTGCCACCAGTCCGGCTGGCGGACGGGGCGGAAGACGGCATCCCAGTTCGTGGCGCGGGTGGCCGGGTCGCGCGAGAGCATCCCGCTGAGAAAGCGGGTCGTGCCCACCTTGCGCACCTGGCGGTAGACATCGCCCCAGGTCTCGGTGCCCACCTTGTCCCAGTCGAGGGGCGGCAGCACTTCGAGCAGCTTTTCCTGGCGGCCCATCTTGAACGACCGCTCATAAATCTTGTACCACACGCAGGCACGGGTGGGGTCTACGTAGCAGTGCTCCTCGGTGGAGCCGCCGCACGGGCCGTTGCGCGCGCCCTTAGGGCACTCCATCGGGCAGATGAAGGCGGTTTCTTGCAGCAGGCAGTTGCCGCACATGCGGCAGCCGAACAGCGGTCCCTTGACCATGCGCTCGATGCGGGCCAGCATACGCCGGCTCAGCGGCTCGCGTTTGAAGGGGTAGAACGGCGGCTGCCAACGACGGACGGGGGTGAATCCGGGCATCAGCATGTCCTTTGGCACCGTCGGGTGCCACTCATAGGGGTGTCTGCCGGTCGCCAGACACACGCACCATTGTAGAGGATAGCACAAGGCACAGCCCAGTGCAGAATCTCAGTTATTCATCATCGAAAACTCACATTCGGCGGGCTGCGCCCCCCTGTTATTGCTGGAGATAGCTATCCGCGTAGATGACCTTGTTGAGCAGAATCTGCACCGTCTTCCAGATGGCGGCCTGCTGCGGGTCGCTCAAGTCCACGTCCTCAGGCTGCGGCTGTTCCATCGCCTGCACCCGGTCGTGGATTTTGAGGTACAGACGGCCCAGGGCCGTGCTCTCGTCGCGCTGCTCGATGATGCGGATGACCTCGTTCTGCTCTTTGTCGAACGGGTCGGCGATCATCATCTGCAGGCCGGCGCCCATCAGCATGGCGCAATAGACGCGGTTGATCAGCGGGCGGTTCTCGCGCGGGACAGCGTTGGAGACGTTGGACAGCCCGACCGAAATCTGCGGGGCGGGGTCCCACACGTAGGGCAGCATACGCACCGCCTCGATGCACTCCGGGCAGTATTCCTGGCAGCCGGAGACGGTGAGCACCAGCGGGTCCACGATCAGGTTTTGCACGGGGTAGTCAATCTCGACCATGCGCGGGATGAGGTGCTCGACGGCGATGTTCACGCGCTCGTCGGCGCTGACCGGGATACCGCTGCTGCCCATCGTCAAGGCGATCAGCTTGGCGTCGTACTGCTTGGCGACGAGCGGCACTTTCTCCAGGCGCTCTGGCTCCGCCGAGGTCGAGTTGATGATCGGCTGGGCTTTGGTCACTTTCTTCAGACCGGCTTCGATGCCCTGCAGGTTGGTGCTGTCGAAGACCAGCGGCACGTCCACCACCGCCTCGACCGTCTCGACCATCCAGGGGAAGACTTCTTCCCAGTCTTTCTTGCGCGGGCCGAGGTTGAGATCAATGGCCTGCGCGCCCGCCTCGACCTGGCGCACGGCCAGGTCCATGAAGAACTCGCGGTCTTTGGCGGCCAGCGCCTCCTTGACCCTGGGCGAAATGATATGAATATTCTCACCGATGATATACATGGTCTTGTCCTTTTCCGTGTCGGTAATCAGTCGCACGAAGTGGGGCTGGCCTGCCGGCGTCTGCACAGACGCCCCAGGCAGCCTGGCCGGACTCTAGAGCTATGAACTCCGCACGCTCGGCACAGCGTGCAGGGCACGACGCATGGGTAGCGCCCTGACCCCACCCTGTAGTCCCTCCCCGCCAGCGGGGAAAGGGGCCGGGGGATAGGGGTTGAAAAGTGCATAACACGCGCTAGAGCACATTCAGCGCCAGCCAGGTCAGCGTGCCGACGAGCAACACGATCACCGCGCCATA
>CAYNHD010000321.1:0-4719 GCA_964396775.1 uncultured Thermoflexus sp.
GGGTTTGCGACTTCCTGTGGGTGCCGAAGGCGACGCTCGGCCCCAACTACGACGCCGTGTGGAACGGCGCGCCGCTGCCGACAGGAGTGGTGGAGTAAGCGCCTGCTCTCCGCGCAGGGAGCCTAACGAGATAGCACAAGACTTCGGAAGTCTGCGCAGACTTCCGAAGTCTGTTGTAGAGGTGGGTCGTGTGCCTCGCACGGAACGGAGCAACCGTCTGGCTTGTTAAAATGTTATAAAATGCTTTACATGAACATGAGCATATTCTACAATAATGGTGACTTCAATTGATCAAATGGAGGAATCCCATGCGAAACAAGTTATTCCCCTTCCTGGTATTTGCGCTGTTGGCCAGCCTGATCGTCATGACGGGGACGGCGCTGGCCTACTCGACCGGTTTCGAGGAATTCGCGCCGGGCACGCCTGCCGAAGCGCTCACCGTGACTGGCATGACCTTCTCCAGTACGCCTGCGGGCAACTTCGTGGTTGCCGATGCTTTCTTCTCGCGCCTGACCGGCAATGTGCTCCTCAACCCTGTCGAGGGTAGTCCTGAAGCCCCGGCCCTGCAACAGATCGAGGCGTGCTCCGGCAACGTACTGCGCATTGATTTCGCTGAATCACAGTCCAACGTGATGTTCGACTTCGCCACCGAGTCCCCCTCTGGTTTGCTCTCCGTGCGCGGCTTCGAGGGTGGCGGGCAGGTCTTCTCTCAAACATTCACGGGCATTGTGCCAGGCGGTTTCTTCTATCCCGAGGGCACGGCCAGCGTGAATGCGACCGTTGACGCGCTTGAGCTTTCGACGCCCGATGGCGGCTGCTTCGCCATTGACAATATCGAGACCAATCTGGCTGCGCTGCCCGGCTGCGACGTGCTGATGCCCATCCCCGCGACGGCGGTCGGCGGCACCTTCGTGGCCGATGCGCCTGTCTACTGGAAGCCAGGCGAATTAACCAGCCCCCTGGTGACCATCCCCGCCGGCAAGACGGCCTGGGTGCTCGGCCAGGATGCTTCGGGGCAGTACTACAAGATCATCTGGGTTTGCGATCTGGTGTGGGTGCCGAAGGCGACGCTCGGCCCCAACTACGACGCCGTATGGAATGGCGCGCCCCTGCCGACGGAAGTGGTCGAGTAAGCGCCTGCCCTGCGCACAACCAGACTTCCGAAGTCTGTACCAGCGCCCTGGAGAGCATCCGGGGCGTTTTTGTGTCAGGGGCAGGGGAAGTAACGCGCGCCTACCCAGTCACCGGCACGGCGTCGCACTGGCCCTCCACCTGGAGCCACTGCGCGTTGTTGACGACCCATACCTGCTGCGCGTTGGCTCGCTGCACCTTCCACCAGCCGGAGTCGGCGTTGCGCCCGATGACCGTCACCGTCTCGCCGAGCGCGAACTGGCCAAGCCGCGCGGCGCCGGTACCCGGCCCGTCGCGGTAGTTGAGGCTTTCCACCACAACGCGCCCCACGCAACCCGCCACGCCGCCAGGGGCCGGGCCGCTGGCCACGCCGCTGACCTCCACGATCAGGGCGGCGGGTTGGCTGGCGGTGGGGCCGTTGAAAGCGACAACCTGGACGGTGTAGGTTCCTTCGCGGTCGGGCGTCCAGGTGAGGATGGCCTGCGTCGGACCGGACTGATCGGGGGGCAGGGCTTTGGACGTGGCGACGCGCCCGCCCACGCTCATCAGGAAGCTGGTCGTCGTGGTGTCGGTGGCCACAGTGATGTCGAGCGGCTGGTTGGCGGCCACGCGCACGCCGCTCGCCGGTTCGAGGATGCGCACAGTCGGTGCGGGGCCAGACGTATCCCCGCCGCCGGCGGGCCGTGCCTCCTGCGTGCCGCCGCCGAAGGTGGCTGTGCAGGCCAGCGCCGCCCCCACCAGCAAGGCCGCCACCATCAGCGCCGCGAGGCGCGCCGCACGCCGGGCATGGCTCATGATCTGCCTCTCAGCCGTTGGGCGATGTGTTGCTCCAGTTCACAGAACGCCCCTGTCGCAGGGGCGCTGCGCTGCTGCGCCCGGAAAGAAGGCCCCTCCCCGGTGCAGCCAGGGCGGGGAAAAGCAGCGCGCCCGGCGGTCAAGTCCCCCTCTCTGGCTCGGTTGAAGAGGGGGATTTAAGGGGTGAGGCCAGACGCCCTCAGCCCACACCCCACAGCAACACAGCATCGGCAGCGCCGCCGGAGGCAATTTGCGTCCCGTCCGGGCTGAAGGCGACGGCCTCCACCGTGCCGCCGGCGCTCAGCGCGGCGACCTGGGCGCTCGTGCTGAGATCCCACAGCCGCACCGCCCCGTCAATCGTCGTGGTAGCGAGCAAGGTGCCCCCTGGGTTGAAGGCGAGGCCAGTCACCGCGTTGGAGCCGTGATCGAGCGTCGCCGTCAGCGTTCCGCTGCTCATCCACACCCGCGCGACGGCGTTGCCCGCGCAGAGGTCCTGCTGGCTGCTGGCCGCGATCAAGCCGGTCGCCGCGTCAACGGCCAGCCGGTCGAAGGTTGGCCCTTCGGCCAGGGTGAGCAGCGCCGCTTCTGGCGCGCCGATGTCGTAGAGCGCCACCTCGCCCCCGCCCAGGCTGCAATCTCTGGCGGCGGTGGCGATCACCAGGGTGTCGTTGCTCAGGAAACTGACGCCCGTCACCAGGCCGAAGGTCTGAATCGCGCCGATCTCAGCGCCCGTGCGTGTGTCCCACACGCGGGTCAGCCCGCTCAGGCCGCCCCCGGCGTCCGGGTTCTCGCCGGCGGAGGCCACCCGCGACCCGTCGGGGCTGTAGGCCACGCGGTTCACCGGCGCGCCGTGCGCCAGCGTCAGCAGCGACGCGCCGCTGGTCGCATCCCACAGGCGCACCGTCCCATCGAGGCTGGCCGAGGCGATCTGGTCCCCCAGCGGGCTGAAGGCGACATCCTGCACCCGGTCGTTGTGCCCGGCCAGGGTGAGCAGTTCGCTCTGCAGGTACACGTCCCACAGGCGGGCCGTCCCGTCGCGGTTGGACGAGGCCAGCAGCGTTCCCGCCGGGTTGAAGTCCAGCCCGGTGATGGTGCCCCCGTGCCCTGGCATAGCGGCGATCTCGATCACCTGGCCGGCGTTGGCCGGGCTGATCGGCCCCAGGGCCATAAGGGGCTGGGCCTGTGACAGACTCTCCGGCTCGGCGACGAGCGGGCTGACGCTCTCGGTGGGCACGGCGAGCGGGGCGCTGGCCTGCTCCGGCGTATTGGTCGGCGGGGCGGGGGGCGTGTTGGTCGCCGGGCCAGGGTTCACCACCACGTCGCGGTAGGCCTGGTTGTTGGCTTCGTTGCTCTCGGCGACTACGTTCTGGTCGTCCACTGTCACCAAAATGCGCGCCACGCCGGGCGTGTTGAAGACGACGATGAAGCCGCCCGGCGCGGGCACGTCCACCGTCTGGCCGGGGGCCAGCCCCGGCACGTTGAAGTAGTCCGTCTGGCCGTCCGGCTTGAGCACGGCCACGCGGAACGGCCCGGCGACCTGGCCACCGCCATTGCGCACCTGCATGGCGAAGTTGGCCTGGGCGGTGCCGCTCGCGCCCAGTTGTATCTCAGAGACGCCTTCCAGCAGCGTCAGGAACAGGTCGGGCAGGGTGGGGGTGGCGGTCGTGCCGGGCTGGGTCGGCGGCGGCGTGACGCTGGGCACGGGTGTGGGCGAGGCCGGTACCACAGCGGGCCGGATCGCGCTGCAATCGCCCAGTTGGGTGGTGTAGGCGGCGGCAGTCCAGCCGATGGAGCCCAGCCACGAGACCTGCCACCAGCGGCCATCGCTGCGGTCGGCATAGCCGACGATCAGCGGCTCGTCCCCCGCGTTGAAGTTGCGCATGATGTCGTAATTGGTGCCGGGGCCGGTGCGCAGCCGCAGGCCGCCGACATTGACGCGCGCCCGGCAAACCGGGTTGAAGATGGTGGCCGTCGCCTGCGGGATCGTCTGCGGCGTGCCCACACCGCCCGTGCCAGGCGACAGCGCCGGCAAGACGGTGACCGTGCGCTGGGCCGGGACGCCCACGATCTGCCCGCTGTAGGCCTGCACGGCCAGCACGACCGTGCCGGGGCGGTCTGGCGTGTAGTCCATCACCACCTCGACCACCGTCGGGCTGAGCGCCTCGGCGGGACGCTGGCTGTTGACGCGCACGTTGTTGACCAGCAGCTCGACGAGCGTCACGCCGGAGGGGCTGGTCGCCCGCGCCCGCACCGATACCGTCTGGCCGACCGCGAGCGTCTGCCCTTCTGCCGGTTGCAGAATCTCGACGGAGGGGCGCTGCAACGGCGGGCTGGCCGTCACGCCAGCGCCTCCCTCGCCGCCGATCTGCAGGGTGCAGGCCAGCGCCGCCAGGGTCAGGGCGACGATCACCCAGGTTGCGCGGAAAAGAGGTGTCCGGCTGCGCATAGCACGCTCCTCGAGCGCCGCCGTGCGGCGCGTTGGTGGGCGGGATTCCCATCTTCATCTGCATTGTAATGCAACTTGGGGCGCAGGCAAAACGATCACGGGTGGGGCGTGGGGTTTGCGATGGGCGAGAGTGTTGAACCGCAGAGTGTTGAACCGCAGAGGCGCAGAGGGCGCAGAGAAGAGCGGATGGGGAGATCAGTCAAGACCGGGCGATCCGGGTGGTGAGCCGGGAGTTCTGAGTCGGGAGTCTCAGGGATGCGGCGGCCAGACTTCCGAGAGAGACTTCCGAAGCCCTAGTGCATGTTGGCGGAAGTCCACCAGTGGCTGTTCGATGGTTTACCCCACCC
>CAYNHD010000322.1:0-4713 GCA_964396775.1 uncultured Thermoflexus sp.
TTGAAACCCGCCCCTACAAGACCGAAGCCCGTCTGAGACTCAGGATGCGCCCCCTGCAATCACCCAGCGCTGAGGAAACAGACGATGAAGGTCATACTCAAAGAGTACGTCTACAAGCACGGGGTCGCCGGCGACGTGGTGACTGTGGCCGATGGATTCGCCCGCAACTACCTGATCCCCCGTGGCTTGGCGATCAAGGCGACGCCGGGCGCGCTGCGCGAAAACCAGCACCTGATCAAGCAGGCGACCCAGCGCCGCGAAGAACTGCGCAGCCTGGAGCACGAGGCCGCGCAGAAGATTCACGGCGTGGAACTGGTCTTCGGCGTCAAGGCGGGCAAGAACCGCAAGCTGTACGGCTCGATCACCACCCGTGACATCGCCCAGGCCCTGCTGGAGAAAACCGGCGTGGACATCAACCGCCGGCGCATCAGCGAGCGCCCGCTGCGCGAGCTGGGCGTGCACGAAGTGCCGGTGCGCATTGCCGCGCACGTCTCGCCAGTGCTGCGCGTCGTCGTCATCCGCGAAGAAGAACTCCCTGCGTACCTGGCGGGCCAGCGGGTGGCCAGCCTAGCCGAGGAACAGGTCTTCGAGGTGATCGAAGAGGAAGAGACCCTCGAAGCGGGCGAAGCCGCCGATCTGGAACCAGCAGGCGAAGCTGAACAACCGGGCGAGCCGGCGGAGTAGACCGCGTTCGCACGATCGCTTTGAATGCGCGCTAACGAATCGAGTGCTGGCACGGCCATTGATCTGATTGGTTTTGTGACACGCCATCTGGTCTGTGCACAGTGCCACACGGCCTATACGCCATCCGACGTGCAGGTGACGCAGCACGAGCGCGACGAGTGGTCGCTGACGGCGACCTGCCCGACGTGCAGCGTCCAACGCACGATCACGGCCTATGACGGGCCGCCCTACCTGCGGCTGAATGGCCCGTACAGCCCGCTGCTGTCGCCGCTTACGCCGCTCGACGTGGCGGAGTGGCGAGCCTTCCTGCGCCGCTTTAAGGGGGACATGATCGATCTGCTGGCCGAGGGTTGAGCGCGCCGGTCTTGGAGGAATACGCAAGCGGGTGAATTTGACGATCACCTGCTTTTTGTTATAGTCGGCGGTGCGATTCTCCCCCATTGTCTGGGAGTGTGCAGACGTGAGCGATGCACAAGCTCTGGGCCAGCGTCTGCGCGAGGCCCGCGAAGCCAAAGAGTTGTCCCTGGCCGATGTCGAGCAGGGGACTCGTATTCGCCTCAAGTACCTGGAGGCGCTGGAACTGGGCGACTACGCCAGCATGACGCCCGTCCAGGCGCAGGGCTTCCTGCGCAACTACGCGCGCTTCCTGGGGCTGGACCTGGAACTGCTGCTGCGCGAATTGGAGAGCGAGCAGGCCCCTCAGCGGGCGCGCAAGGGGCCACGCCTGCCCCGCCGCCAGGCCACCCCTCCCGACGCCGGGGCCGAGATCACGCCGGCGGTGCGCACCCTCACTGGCGCGGCATCGCCTGCGCCCGCCGCACCACGCCGGACGCGCCCCCGCCGCGCCCGGCGGGGCTTCCTGGGCAACGCGCTGATCGTTGTGGTCGCTGGGGTCATTGTCGCCGGGGGCGTGCTGGGCGGCACGCGCCTGATTGACAGCCTGGTGGAGTCGCAGACCCAATCCGCTCCGGCTGACACAGAGCCGCTGCCCGCCCAACCCACCCCATCACCGGGCGAATCGCCTGTCCTGGAGAGTGCCCTGCCTACCAGTACCGAAGGCGAAGCCACGCCGCAGGAAGCGACCCCGCCCCCCGCGCTCGAAGAGCCGTTCACGCCGCCCACGCTCACGGGCACGAGCGTCACGGTGCTGGTCGAGATCCTCCAGCCAAGCTGGGTAAGCATCACCGCGGATGGCGTCGTGCGCTACGAGGGCCGGGCCGAGCGCGGCGTTATTCTCAACTACACCGGGCAGCAGAGCGTCGGCGTGCGCACCAACAATGCCGCCGGGCTGAGGCTGACGGTCAACAACCAGCCGCAGGGAGCGTTGGGCGCGCGCGGCGAGTTATTTGAGTACACGTTTACGCTGGCCGGCGTCGAGCCGCCCCCGCCACTGGACTCCACCAGCAGCGATGCGGTCAGCGGTCTCTCGCCCACGCCGGATACCGTTGCCGCCCTGCTGACCGCGTCGCCCCCTGTGGCGACGCTCTTGTTTACCGCCACGCCGGGCCTGCCGCCGATCCCCACGCCGACGCTGCCGCTCGATCCCGGCGATTTCAGCGTACTGGAAGCGATCACCCTCACGCCGCTGCCCGGCGTATCTCCGGAGCCAACGGATACGCCGCTGCCGCCGCTGTTCACCCAGACTCCCACACCGATCCCGCCGACCGTCACGCCGACGGTCACGCCGCTGCCCAGCGCGACGCCATCGCCCAGCGCCACAGCCACGCCGACCTGGACGCCATCGCCGACCGCCACGCAGACTCCCGTGCCCAGCGCGACGGCCTCACCGACGGCAACAGGCACGCCAACCGCCACGCGCACGCCAACGGCGACGCCCAGCGCCACCCCCACGCGCACCCCGTCGCCGACCACGACCGCGACGCCCACGCCCACGCGCACCTGGACGCCATCCCCGACCCGGACGCCCACGCCGACGCCCACGCCGTCCCCCACCTGGTCGCTGACGCCCACCTTCACCCCGACGGCAACGCCCTTCCTGCCGCCGCGCTACACGCGCACGCCCACCCCTGTGCTCAAGTGAGGGGCCGTTCCAGAGCGATATGAAATAAGAGGAGGACCACCGGTGAGCGATCCATCCGCAGTGGCAGCATTTTGGGACGCCTATCGCGCCACCTTCCCGCCGGAGGCGCGCCCGCCCGCAACGCCGCCCGAAGCCTGGTACTTCTGCGATAATCAGGCGGATGCCGACGAGCTGGGCGATCTGGTGCGGCAGGGAATCAAGACGGCGACGTGCAGCCTGCTGTGGTTCTATGAGGCCGAGGACGAGCGCATGCCAGAACCCGGCGACCTGAGTATCATCACCGACTGGGACGGTCGCCCGTTGTGCATCATCGAGACGACCGAAGTGACGATCCGACCCTACAACCAGGTAGACGCCCGGTTCGCCTACGACGAGGGCGAAGGCGACCGCTCGCTGGCCTTCTGGCGCGCGGCGCACTGGCGTTTCTTCACGCGCGAATGTGCGGGCATCGGGCGCGCGCCCGCTGAGGATATGCCGCTGGTCTGCGAGCGCTTCCGCGTGGTCTACCTGCCGCCCATCCTGTGACCATTTTCCTCTGCGAGCACAGTGCTGTGTGGTGTACACTAGACTAGGTAGCAAGTACTGTAGCGTGGAGAAGTGCGCGCCATGATGTCCGTTCCGCCCGATCCGCGAAAACTGCCGCCGCAGGCGCTGGACGCGCTGCGCTTTCTGGCTGCGCGTGAGGACGGCACGGCCTCCGCCGACGCGATCATGGCTGGCACCGGGCTGACCGCCATTGGCCTGGGCAAAGGCATCCGGCGGCTGGTCACAGGGCGCTATGTCGCCATGACCATGCCAGGCACCTACGCGCTGACGGCGCTGGGCCAGGAGGCGGCGCAGGCGCTGCGGGCCGCTGAACCCACGCCCGCCTCTGTCCATAGCCGGCGGCTGTCGGTCTTCGTGCCGTGCGAGCTGGCGGTTGGCGCGCCCGCCTTGCTGCGCGCCGGCTTCGACCCGCCCGACCGCGATCAGCCCCCACTTGGCGGGGCGGTGCCGGTCATCCTGCGCCTGCACGCGCCGGACTGCGACATTTCGCCCAGCGAGCAGCCCGTCACCGTCCCGCTGGACGCGCCGGGCGGCCCCGTGCGCTTCCGCGTGACGCCGCACCAGGAAGGGACGCTGCGCCTCCGTCTGGAAGTCCTGGCGGCAGGGGGCGCTGAGACGCCAGGCCCGGCAGGAGGTATCTACTTCGACCTGGGCGTGGCCCCCTTCCCGACTCCGGCCTGCGCCGAGTTCCAGGCGCTTGGGGCGACGGTCGCGCTGCCGCCGGGCGGGAGAGTGAGCTGGTGATGACTGCCGCGATCACCGTGATCAAGAACGACCACGCGGGCCGCGAGGTGTGGCGCTACACGGGCCGCGTCCTGGCACGCGGCGCGACGTGGGTGCAGCTTGAGACGCGCTTCAACCGCCCGCACGACGTGCAGACGCCCTATCACACCTTCCGGCGTGGCGACCGCTTCGTGGAATGGTTCTTCGCCGACCGCTGGTACAACGTCTTCGCCATGTACGACGTGGACGACGATCACTTCACCGGCTGGTACTGCAACATCACCCGCCCGGCTCGCCTGGAGGAAGATGCCGTCTACGCCGACGACCTGGCGCTCGATGTGTTCGTGGCACCGGACGGGATGCTTACCGTGCTGGACGAGGACGAATTCGCCGCGCTGCCGCTCGACGAGGCGACGCGCGCGGCGGCGCGGCGCGCCCTGGGCGAGCTACAGCGCCTGGTTGCTGCCCGCGCTGCCCCCTTCGACGCTATCCAGTCGCCTGATTAGCGCCCCGGCTGGCACGCGCAACGAACGGGGGCGGAGCCATCGCCTCGCCCCCGCGCGTATCTGTCCAGACACTCTACTGGCTAGTGCAGCACGGCGGAAATGAGTGCGCGGTTTGGCCTGGTTTACCCCAGCCCTCCGGCCCCCTTTCCCCGTAAACGGAGCAAGGAGGAGCAGACTCCAGTCCCTCCCTGCTGGCGGGGAGGGATTTAGGGT
>CAYNHD010000323.1:0-4700 GCA_964396775.1 uncultured Thermoflexus sp.
TTGCGGGGGAAGGGCCGGGGATGGGGGTAAAGATACCTCTCAAACGGCCTCTGAAATGTGCTCCTGGCGGGCGGCTTGTGCGGCTTTCCCCAGGTTTTTCACGGGGCATGGCGAGTATTCTTGCTGCCCATCTGAGGTAACGCTAGACTTAGACCGGTCATTAACACCGCAAGGGAGACCCATGCTCGACCGACGTACTCGCACCCTCCGCCGGGTGCTGCGCGCTGCTGGCTGGCTGCTGCTCCGGTTGCTGGCGCGCCCGACTATCACCGGGCGCGAGCACCTGGACATGCCCGGTCCGGTGATTTACGCCGCCAACCACGCCTCGACCTTTGACGCGCTGCTGCTCTTTGTGCTGCTCCCGCGCGACACGGTTTTCGTGGGGCCAGGCGATTTCCCCCTGCTGTGGCCGGCCAACTGGGTAGTGGGCCATGCCGGGCTGATTCTGATGAAGCGCGGCGCGGTGGACCGCGAAGGACTCAGACAAATGCTGGCTCACCTGCAGCGCGGCGGGCGGCTGGGCATCTTCCCGGAGGGCGGCACCTGGGAAAAGCCGATTGATCATGTCAAGCCGGGCGCGGCGTACCTGTCACAGGCAGCAGGCGCGCGCATCGTGCCGATGGCCTTCGGCGGCACCTACCAGGTCTGGCGGCGCATGTTCCTGCTGCGCTTCCCGCGCGTCACGGTAACCATCGGCCCGCCGTTGCCGCCCGTCCCCGTTTCCCGCGACCGCCAGCAGCGCCAGGCAGACCTGGAAGTAGCATCCGTGAGCCTGATGCAGTGCATTTACACCATGCTGCCGCCCGCGACTCAGGCGCACTACGACCGGCAGGCCCGGCTGGGGTTTCGCGGTGAGCTGCTGTTCCGCCCGAACTCGTTGACGCTGCCTGCCGACATCTCGCTCGACGCGCTGGCCGAACTGGTCGCCAAGCCGAATCTGTTCAGCCCGCTGCACCACAATGCCCGGCTGCCCGTGCGCCCGTTCGTCCGGCAGGGACGCTTTGTGCGCCCGCGCGCCATGAAACGCGCCGCTGACGCGCTGGCCGGTGCCTTCAACGGGGGCGATTTCAGCGATTATCTCGAATACCGTCTCGGCGAGGCCAAAGCCGCCGAGATTCGGGCGGCCCTGGCGGTCATCAGCGCGGCGATGGACGACGCCGAAGCCGCGCGCGTGCGGGTCGCGTTTCGCCCGCAGGTGCTTGAGCGCACCCCCCAGCAGGACGCAGCATCCCTATGATTCCCACAGTCAGGCGGCCCGGCAGCGTCCCATGATCCTCAGCATCGCCATCTCGATCCTCATCCCGCTGGCCTTCATGCTCGGCATCTGGATGCTGGAGGTTTACGCCCAGAGCCGCCTGCGCATGATGGCCCTGGCGATGGCCTGGGGCGTGGCCGTGTTCCTGGTCGCCAGCGTCCTACACGACCGGCTGCTGGCCTGGAACGTGCTCAACTTCGAGCAGGTCGCCACGCTCAGCGCGCCAGTGGTGGAAGAACTGCTCAAGGCGCTGCTCATCGTCCTGCTGGCCTCGCGTCTGGCGCTGGCCTACACGGTGGACGGCACCGCCTACGGCTTCGCCATCGGCACCGGCTTTGGCATGGCCGAGAACCTCGATTATGTGGTCAGCAACCCCGACCGCGCCCTGCCCATTGCGCTGAGCCGCGTGCTGTCGGTCAGCCTGATGCACGCCTACACGACCGGGTTGGTTGGCACTGCCGCTGGCAGCAGCCTGTTTCTGACGCGGCGCGCCCGGCTCTTGCGCGTGGGGGTGAGCGTGACCGTGGCCATACTCCTGCACGCCATCTTCAACAAACTGGTGCTGAACATGGAGGGCCTGCCGGCGTTGGTGGCAGCCCTGGTCATCGGGCTATCGGGCACTGGCGTGATCGTGCTGCTGATCCAGCGTTCGCTCGCCCTGGAACGGCGCTCGCTGCTGGCAGAACTGGCCGAGGTAGCCAGCGCGGGCGAGGTGGTGGCGACCGCCAACCCGCAGCAGATCGCCCAGATTCTCACCCGCTACCGGGGCACGATTGACCGCGAGCGGGCCGACCAGATTCGGCAGTACGTGGTGCTCCAGGCGCGGCGGGGGATGCTGCTGCGCAGCGCCGCCGTCAACCAGCGCCCGGACATGTCCAGCTATCTCGCCGGTGAAATCGCGCGCACCGAGCAGCAGTTGGCCGCCCTGCGCAGTTCGATGGGCCTGTACACATTGATCTGGTTGCGCACTGTGCTGCCCAGCGAAGAAAGCCGTCTGTGGGCACGCATCAACACCCGCCAGCAGACCGACACGCCGATGCTGGCCCTGATCCTGCACCTGGACGAGCAGCGGGCGCGTATCCCGCGCGACGAGGTGGACGCCCGCAAAGCCCTGCTGCACCTGAACCCGCTGTTCTATGACTTGCAGGACAGCGAGCTAGAAGATGTCGCGCTGCTGCTCAACCAGCACACGTTCAAGACAGGCGAGGTGATTATTGAGCCGGACGTGCCGAACGATAAGCTGTACATCGTCGCCTCCGGCAGCCTGCTATGGACGGCCATTGACGATGACGGTGTTGAGACGATCCTGAGCGCCTATGTGCGCGGCGATGTCTTCGGCAAGCTGGGTGTGGTAGATGGCACGCCCGACTCCACCCGCGTGAGCTGCCTGGAGGCGGTGACGGTCTACTCGCTGGCGCGCACCGACTTCGTGGCCCTGTCGTATGCCAAGCCCCAGGTGAGCCTGGCCATGATGCGCGAGTTGGCTGGCGAGATTCGCAACCTGACGCTGCTCGCCATGTGGATTCGGCGCACGAACGGTGAGGGGGCAGACTCGCCATCTGCCGGGCGGCGCTGAAAACCTCACCTCTGGCCCTCGCCATGCACGGACTTCCGGGGCGGACAGGCATTGGGCGAACGTGAAACCAGGCGAACGTCTCACGTCTAGCCTCACCCCCCGGCCCCCTCTCCACGTGGTGGAGAGGGGGGAGTCAGGCCGCCAGTAAGTCCCCTCTCCACTACGTGGGGAGGGGATTTAGGGGTGGGGCTAATTCCACACACCCCATCACTCTGCCCATCTCAACGATTCTCACCTACCAGTCCGCCCCCGCCATACCCAGAGAGAGGATTTTCTAATTCGCAATCCGCAATCCGAATTTCGCAATCCCCCCAGGGCCGCCCATCAGCGGCGGACAAAGACCAGCGGCCAGTGCCGCACGCGCCCCAGCCAGCCCGTGCAGTCCAGCGCGACGATACTCCCGGCGGCCAGGCGCAGCGCCATGCCCAGCGCCAACACGGTCGTCAGGCTCAGCGAGGTGTTGGCAAGCTGGCTACCCAGCAGCGGCCCGACGAAGACCGCCAGCAGCACCACCTGGTTGTAGACAGTCATGAAGCGCGTCAGGTTTTCGGCGGGCGCGTTCTCGCTGAAGTAGCCGAAGAGGCTGATCGCCGCCATCGTCCAGGCCGCGCCCGAAAGCACCGCTCCGATCAACGTGAGCGGCAGGCTCGACGCGATGACCAGGACGCCCGCCGCTACGCCGGTTACGGCCATGCCAATGGCGATGGTCATCAGCGCCCCGATGTGCCGCACGATGCGGTAGGTGACGGTGGCGATGAGCGCCGCTGCCGCCAGTTCCGCCACAGAATACACCGACATGAACGCCTCGTCCGCGCCTAGCTCGTCCATCAGGCGCAGCGGGATGATCGCCGAGATGGAGAAGAAGGCGATGTGCACGAGCACCGCAGTGAGGGCTGTGCGGCGGAAGACCGCCGACTGCCAGGGGCGCACCGGCGAATGGTCGGGCGGGGAGATGTCGGCGGGGGCGAGTTCTCGTGTACGCTGGACGTTGATGAAGCTGCCCAGCGACAGGGCGAAGGACACAACGAACATCACCTGATAATTGGCCGGAAACGGCATCAGTTCCAGCCACAGGCCGAAGGCCAGCGTGCTCACCCCCACCGCCACATTAAAGGCGAGCGAGCGGCGGCTGAGCAGCACCGTAAGCTGGGAGGGTTCGACCGCCTGGCGCATCAGCACCAGGAAGAGCACCGAGCTAATACCATTGGCCGCCGCCGGGAGCGCCACGGCGACGACCAACCACCAGGGCTGCATCTCAGCGGGGAACAGGGGCGCGAACGCCGGCAGCAGGAAGGTCAGCCGGTAGAGCAGGCCCGGCCACCACATGGCCTGAGTTATGGTGGTATGTCGCCCGCGCCACCAGGCCGCCCACGACGAAGTGATCAGGGCGATCAACGAGGGCAGCGCCGCCAGCCAACCCAGCAGCGCCGCTGATGCATCCAGGCGGATGGCATAGACTGATAGGAAGCGCGCGGTCGCGGGCATGGCCAGCCCAAACCAGGTAATGTCTTGCACCAGATGGCGGAAGTTCGCCCGGCTCTGGCTGGCGCTTGGTGAGGAAGCAGTCGTGTCGTCTTGTTCGTCCATCAGATCATCTTGCTGCGCCTGGGCAGCCCACCGCAAACCAGCACCCCGCGACACGGTACGTGCCGGGCGTGCTGGCATTCAGCGCCTTCATGATCATCTGGTTTGGCGGGCGTGTCAAGCGTCAGATGGGCGATTCCTGCGCTACGTCTGGCCGACGCCGGGCAGAGAGTGGACGGGTTGGCGAAATCCCTTCGGACGCAGGAGGGGGGCGCAGGCGCTCCGCAGCCACATGAGTCATCCCGAATTTTGAAAAAGGAAACGGGGTGAAGGGGGATGAGTCAG
>CAYNHD010000324.1:0-4690 GCA_964396775.1 uncultured Thermoflexus sp.
GGGGTGAGGTCAACAAGACGCCACCCTCACGCTTCCCACGCTGCCATCCGCCCCTGAAGGCGCTGCCGGGGAGGGGCGTCGCGCCCAGACCTCACCCCCGTCTTACCGGCCCGGTCACATTCTACTGTTTCTCTTATTGAGGGTCGTGCAGGGCTGTGGTATCATCGCCGTAAACCGTAGCAGTTCGGCGCGATGAGGCAGATCGCCGGGCGCACGGCCTGGAGTGCCCATGCCAGACGATACCCCTTCCTTCGACCAGCCAGACGATCCCACCCTCGACGTGAGCCTTGAAATGGCTGAGGGCGTCGTGCGGCGCTGGGTCGTCGTGCGCCACGCGACCGTCTGGCGTCCGCCGACGGATGTCTTCGAGCAAGAGGACCGGCTGATCGTCGTGGTCGAGATCGCGGGGATGCACCACAGCGATTTCAACGTCATGCTGCAAGGCCAGCGGCTGATCATCAGCGGCATTCGCCAGCGGGCCACCCCCCGTGACTGCGCCTTCCACCAACTGGAGATTCCCTACGGGGAGTTTCGCGCCGAGGTGAGCCTGCCCTGGCCGGTGCTGCGCGACGCGGTGACCGCCAGCTACCGTGACGGCTTCCTGCGCGTGGAACTGCCCCACGCCCCGGCGCAGAAGATTCAGATCGTCACCCTGGACGAAGACGAGAGCAACGCTTCGCCTGCCGAGGCGCTACCACCAGAAGAACAGACCTATGACCAAACGACGCGATAAAGCGGAGACGCCCATCCCCCAGGAAGACGAACAGCCCATCGAGACGACCGTCCAGAGCGACGAGTCGCGCGAGGTAGATGTCACCGACAGCGGCACTGGAGAGACAGACGAGCGCGCGGTGCAGCCTGGCCGCGAGCAAGAGGCGACTTTCGCCCTGCCCAACGAACTGCCCATCCTGCCGTTGCGCGGCCTGGTGGTCTACCCGCACACCACCGTGCCGCTGACCGTCGGCCAGCCGCGCTCGGTCCGGCTGGTGGATGAGGCCGTCGCCGGCGACCGCGTGATCGGCCTGGTCGCCTCGCACGATCCGGAACTGGAGACGCCAGGGCCAGACCAGGTGCACCTGGTCGGCACCGTCGCCCAGATTCACCGGCTGTTCCGCGCCCCCGATGGCACGATCCGCCTGCTGGTGCAGGGCATGGCCCGCATCCGCATCACCGAGTTCACCGAGACGCAGCCCTACCTGCGCGCGCGGGTCGAGGCGGCCCCGGAGACGGTGGAGAGCGGCATCGAGGTCGAGGCGCTCATGCGCAACGTCGTCGAGCAGTTCAGCCGCATGGCCGACCTGGTGCCGAGCATTCCCGGCGAACTCATCAGCGCCGCGCTTAACGTGGACGACCCGTTGCAACTGGTCTACGCGCTGGCGACCTACATCCGCCTCGACCTGGCCGACCAGCAAAGGCTGCTGGAACTGGACTCGGTGCAGGAGAAGCTGCACACGCTGATGACGATCCTCAACAAAGAGCTGGAAGTGCTCGAATTGGGGCATCGCATTCAGACCGAGGCGCAGTCGGAGATGGAGAAGACGCAGCGCGAGTACTTCTTGCGCGAGCAGCTTAAGGCCATCCAGCGCGAGCTAGGCGAGGGCGACGAGCAGACCCTCGAGATCGAGGAGTTTCGCCAGAAGATCGAAGCGGCGGGGATGCCCGAAGAGGCCGCCCGCGAAGCCCGCCGCGAACTGGATCGCATGTCCCGCCTGCCCACCGCCGCTGCCGAATACGGCGTGATCCGCACCTATCTCGATTGGCTGGTCAACCTGCCCTGGAGCATCCAGACCGAAGATAACCTCGACATCGCCCACGCGCGCGCCGTGCTCGACGAGGACCACTACGGCCTGGAAGACATCAAGGAGCGCATCCTGGAGTACCTGGCCGTGCGCAAGCTGCGCCAGGAGCGCGCCGGCGAGATCAAGCGCGAGACGAAAGTGGACTATGTGCGCCGCGAGCGCGAAGGGGCCATCCTGTGCTTCGTCGGGCCGCCGGGCGTGGGCAAGACCTCGCTGGGGGCGTCCATCGCCCGCGCGATGGGCCGCAAGTTCACGCGCATGTCGCTGGGTGGCATCCGCGACGAGGCGGAGATTCGCGGCTTCCGCCGCACCTACATCGGGGCCATGCCGGGCCGCCTGATCCAGACTATGCGCCGCGTGGAGAGCCGCAACCCGGTGATCATGCTCGACGAGATTGACAAGCTGGGGCGCGACTTTCGCGGCGACCCCGCCTCGGCGCTGCTCGAAGTGCTCGACCCGGAGCAGAACTTCGAGTTCCGCGACCACTACCTGGACGTGGCCTACGACCTGTCGCAGGTCCTGTTCATCACCACCGCCAACACCCTCGACACGATCCCCATGCCGCTGCTCGACCGCATGGAGATCATCCAGCTCAGCGGCTACACCGAGCAGGAGAAGGTGCAGATCGCCCAACGCTACCTCGTCCCGCGCCAGGTGCGCGAGAATGGCCTGCGCCCGGAAGAACTGGCGTTCACCGACGCGGCGCTGTTGGAGATCATCCGCAACTACACGCGCGAGGCGGGCGTGCGCAACCTGGAGCGCGAGATCGGGCGCGTGGCGCGCAAGATGGTGACGCGCATCGCCGAGGGGAAGGCCGAGGCCGTGGTCATTGACCAGCCCGACATCCGCGACCTGCTCGATCACCCGCGCTTCGGCTACCAGACGGAGATCGAGGAGCGGATCACAGACACGCCGGGTGTGGCCATCGGCCTATCGGTGACGGTCTTCGGCGGCGATGTGCTGTTCGTCGAGGCGGCGCAGATGCCGGGCAGCAAGGGCTTCCAGTACACAGGGCAGCTTGGCGAAGTGATGCAGGAGAGCGCGCGCGCGGCGCTCAGCTACATCCGCTCGAAGGCCAGCGACTTCGGCCTGCGCCCGGACTACTTCGATAAGCACGACATTCACCTGCACGTGCCCGCCGGCGCGGTGCCCAAAGACGGCCCGTCGGCGGGGGTGACGATGGCTACGGCGCTCATGTCGCTGATCACCGGGCGGCCCGTGCGCCGCAACGTGGCTATGACCGGCGAGATCACGCTGCGCGGGCAGGTGCTGCCCGTTGGCGGGATCAAGGCCAAAGTGCTGGCCGCGCACCGCGCCGGGCTGGATACGGTCATCCTGCCGCGCCGCAACGAGCCGGATGTCGAGGACGTGCCCGAAGAGGTGCGCCAGGCGATGACCTTCATCTTCGTGGATGATGTCACGGCGGCGCTGGAGGCGGCCCTGACGCCGCCCAGGCAGACCGGCAACGGGGCCGCAGCAGGGGCCGACGAGCAGGCCCAAGCCCAGCCGGACGCCGCCTCTGTGGGAGGAACTTAGCGCCCGCGCAGACTGCGCTGCACCGGCGCGTGTAGGAAAGAAGGTCGTATTGCCCAGAATATTGATCGTGGACGATGACCGGACAACTGTCAAGCTGCTGCAAACGCTGCTGGAATTGGACGGGTTCGAGGTGGTGATGGCGCCGCGCGGTGAGGATGCGCTCAAGCTGATTCGCGAGCGGCTGCCCGATTTGATGCTGATTGACTACCACCTGAGCGACATGGCAGGCATTGAGGTTGTGGCCCGCTTGCGCGCCGAGCAGCAATTCGCCAAGCTGCCCATTGTCATGACCTCTGGGCTTGACCTGAAGGAAGAGGCGCTGGCCGCTGGCGCGAACCGCTTCCTGGTCAAGCCATTCGAGCCGGGCCGTCTGTCCACCCTCTTCCGCGATCTCTTGGGGTAATACCGCCTTCTCAACGTCGCACCATCATTGATCGGACGCTATTGTAGCGGGAGAACGGCACGAAACGGAACACGGGGCGCGCCCCGGGATTGTGGTGTTGGCGAAACGCCTTTGTAGAGGTGGGTTTGCAAACCCGCCCCGACAAAACGTAGGAGAACAACGCCCCTACGAAACCGGCGTGTGAAGAATCCGCCAACAGCATTCCGGCTCTGTGGTGAAGGGAGTTGCGTAGGGGCGTATTGCAATACGCCCCTACGCAGAGCGGCAGAGCCGCCCTCCACGAGTGGGCGCATTCCACACCTGCGCAGGCAGCGGCGACGAATGGCCGGGCGCAGCCCCCATCTCCCTCGCCCCTGCCGCGCGAGTTCCGGCCCGTGCCAGCCCTCCCTCAAGACGGAGAGAGGCCCATTGTGAGCGGAAAATCACGACGCTCGAAGATGCACTGGTACCGCATGGACCTGCATCTGCACACCCCCGGCTCAGCCGATTACCAGGAGCCGGATGTTAGCTACGTAGACATTCTGCGCCAGGCCGAAGTGCGCGGCCTGGACATCATCGCCTTCACCGACCACAACACGGTGGCCGGCTACCGGGCGATGCTCGACGAGATCGAGCAGCTCAGCCTGCTGGAGCGCCTGAACCGCATCCAGCCTGACGAGAAGCGCAAGCTGGCCGAATATCGCCGGCTCCTGGACAAGATTCTCGTCCTGCCGGGCTTTGAGTTCACGGCGACCTTCGGCTTTCACATCCTGGGCATCTTCGCCCCGGACACGCCCATTCGCCAGCTTGAGCACATCCTGCTCAGCCTGAACATCCCCCCCGCCGCCCTGGACGAAGGCTCGTCGAACGTCGGCGCGTCGGCGGACGTGCTGACCGCCTACCGCCGCATCAACGAGGCGGGCGGCATTGTCATCGCCGCCCACGCCAATTCGAGTCACGGCGTGGCCATGCG
>CAYNHD010000325.1:0-1729 GCA_964396775.1 uncultured Thermoflexus sp.
GCGGGGAAAGGGGCCGGGGGATAGGGGTTGAAAAGTGCATAACACGCTCTAGCTCGGCTGGAGGGGGGATTAAGGGGGGAGGCGTTCATCAGACTCCCGAAGTCTGGCAGACTTCGGAAGTCTGCTCTCTGCCCCCGCTCACAGCGGCGGACGGCGTGTGTGCCAGTCGGTGGCGCGCTGGTAGGCGTCGGCGGCGCGCAGCACGGTTGGCTCATCGAACGCCGGGCCGATGATCTGCAGGCCGATGGGCAGGCCGCTCCCGTCGAAGCCGCAGGGCACGCTCGTCCCCACAATTCCCGCCAGACTCGCCGACAGCGTGAGCACGTCCGACAGGTACATCGCCAGCGGATCGTCGGCCTTTTCGCCGATGCGGAAGGCGGTGGTCGGCGTGGTGGGCGCGGCGATCACGTCCACTTCGCTGAAGACCCGGTCGAAGTCCTGCCGGATCAGCGTGCGGACTTTCTGGGCTTTCAGGTAGTAGGCGTCGTAGTAGCCGGCGGAGAGCGCATAGGTGCCCAGCATGATCCGCCGCTTGACTTCGGGGCCGAAGCCCTGGCCGCGCGTGGCCTTGTAGGTGGGCCAGAGCGCCCCCTGCGCGTCGCGCAGGCCGTAGCGCACCCCGTCGAAGCGGGCCAGGTTCGCCGACGCCTCCGACGGCGCGATCAGGTAGTAGACCGGCAGCGCGTATTCGGTGTGCGGCAGGCTGATCGGGCGCACCTCCGCGCCGAGCGCGGCGAGCTGGTCAATGGCTGCGCGCACCGCCTCCTCGACTTCCGGCTGCATCCCCTCCACGAAGTACTCGCGCGGCACGCCCACGCGCAGCCCGCGAATGTCGCCGGTCAGGGCGGCGGCGTAGTCGGGGACGGGCAAGGCCATGCTGGTGCTGTCGCGCGGGTCGTGCCCGGCGATGACGCTCAACAGCAGGGCGAGATCGGCGACCGAGCGCCCGAACACACCCACCTGATCCAGCGACGAGGCGAAGGCGATCAGCCCGTAGCGCGACACGCGGCCATAGGACGGCTTGAGCGCGCACACGCCGCAGAATGAGGCCGGCTGGCGCACGCTGCCGCCGGTATCCGTGCCCAGTGCGCCGAGGGCCATGCGCGCGGCGACGGCAGCGGCGCTGCCCCCGCTGCTGCCGCCGGGCACCCGCGCCAGGTCCCAGGGGTTGTGCGTGGGGCCGTAGCCGGAGTTCTCGGTAGATGACCCCATGGCGAACTCGTCCGTGTTGGTCTTGCCGAGCATGACCGCCCCGGCGTCGAGCAGGCGCTGCACGGCGGTCGCCGTGTAGGGCGGGAGGAAGCCCTCCAGGATGCGCGATCCGGCGGTGGTCGGCACGCCGCGCGTCATCAGCACGTCCTTGATCGCCAGGGGAATGCCCAGCAGCGGGGAGTCGTCGCCGTTGGCGCGGCGGCGGTCGGCGTCTTCGGCGGCTCGCAGGGCCAGGTCTTCGGTCACGGCCAGATAAGCGTGCAGGTCTGGCTCCAGCGCGCGGATGCGTTCCAGATGCGCCTGGGCCAGGGCGACGGCAGTGATCGCCCCCGCGCGCAGGGCGGTCTGCGCCTCGCTCAGCGTCAGATCGGTCAGCATCGGGTTGCTCGTTCCCTTTGGGTGATCGCGTGTCCGTGTGTCGCGCGGGAGTATACCACAGCCGCGCGGCGAATAGGGGCGCTGCACGTTTTGGGCGCGAGGCCGGTGGGCGGCGGCCCGCCAGACTTCCGAAGTCTGC
>CAYNHD010000325.1:1829-4681 GCA_964396775.1 uncultured Thermoflexus sp.
CCCCTCGGTGAAGCGCAACGTCCCCTTTGGTCGCTTTGCCCAAACTCCTTGACAACGTCGCCAAACCCTGCTACCTTTTGGAGCACAGACGCATACACAAAAAGCGTTGATCTGGAATAGTACACACCGAAGCGGTGTTCAGAGAGCCGCCACGGGCTGCGAAGGCGGTACAAGCGCCGGTGTGGAATGGGCCAGGGAGCTGTGCGGTCGAACGCGCTCGCGCCAGTAGCCCGCACCGGAGACACCACCGTTAGCCGGGTGAGGGGTATCGAGGCTCTGGCACAGGCCGGGCATCCGTACCCTGCAGAGTGAAGCTGGCTTCTCCCTCAAAAATCCGCGCGTTCACCGTGGATTTTTTTGTTTGGGGGCAGCCGCTTAACCAAGGTGGCACCGCGGGAATCTCCTCTTCTCGTCCTTGATGGGAAGGGGAGATTCTTTTTTTCGGATACAGTCAGGAGGCGCACCGATGGCTCTATCACCAGAACTGCTTCGCACCCGCGCGCCCGTCACCCCCGACCGGGCAACCGTCCTGCGCCTGTTCGAACAAGGCGATCTCGTGCCCGTCTACCGCACCCTGCTGGCGGACCTGGAGACGCCCGTCTCGGTCTATCTCAAGCTGGCCCGCCCCGGCAACCCCTCATTCCTGCTGGAGAGTGTCGAGGGGGGCGAACAAGTCGGGCGCTACTCCTTCCTGGGCGTAGATGCGCAGGCGCTGATCGCCGTGCAGGACAACATCCTCACCCTGCGCCGTGACGATCGGGTCATCACCCGCCCGCTCGCCCCCGGCGAAGACCCACTGCACGCCATCGAAGCGGAGATGGGGCGCTTTCGTCCGGTCAAGGTGGAGGGATTGCCGCGCTTCGTCGGCGGGGCGGTGGGCTACCTCAGCTACGACGTGGTGCGCTACTTCGAGCGTCTGCCCGCCACGGCCACCGATGATCTGCACGTGCCAGATGCCGCTTTTCTGCTGACCGATACGCTGGTCATCTTCGACCATGCCAAGCACCAACTGATCATCCTGGCCAATGCGCACAACACCGGCGATCCGGACGCCGCCTACGACGACGCCGTGCAACGCATTGATGCCATTCTGGACCGGCTGGCCGGGCCGCTGCCGCTCGCCGACGAATGCGCTGGCGGTGACAGGAACGAAAGGGACTTGCGCAGCAATGTCACGCGCGAGCAGTTCGAAGCTAACGTCCGCGCGGCCAAAGAGTACATCGCCGCCGGCGATGCCTTCCAGATCGTGCTCTCGCAGCGCTTTAGCCGGCGCACCTGCGCCCCGCCCTTCACCGTCTATCGCGCTCTGCGCGCGCTCAATCCCTCGCCCTACATGTTCTACCTGCGTTTCAGCGACGACCTGGCGCTGATCGGCGCGTCGCCGGAGATGATGGTACGCCTGGAAGACGGTATCGCCACCATGCGCCCCATCGCGGGCACCCGTCCGCGCGGGCGCGACGAAGCCGAAGACGAAGCGCTGGCCGACGAACTGCTGGCCGACGAGAAGGAGCGCGCCGAACATGTCATGCTGGTAGACCTGGGCCGCAACGATCTGGGCCGCGTGTGCGACTATGGCACGGTCAGCGTGCCGCAGATGATGATCGTCGAGCGCTACTCACACGTCATGCACATTGTCAGTCAGGTGCAGGGGCGGCTGCGCGCCGGACTGAACGCCTTTGACTTGCTGCGGGCCACCTTTCCGGCGGGCACGCTCAGCGGCGCGCCGAAGGTACGCGCCATGGAGATCATCGAGGAACTGGAGGGCACGCGACGCGGGCCGTACGGCGGCGCGGTGGGCTACTTCAGCTTCGACGGCTCGATGGACACCTGCATCACCATCCGCACCATGCTCATGCGCGGCGATCAGGTCTACTTCCAGGCGGGCGCGGGCATCGTCGCCGATAGCGATCCCGCCCGTGAATATGAGGAGACAGTCAACAAGGCGCGCGCGGTCGCCATGGCCTTGCAGAGCGCAGAGGAAGGTTTGGGGTAAGGAGGGCACCGTGATCCTGGTGATTGATAACTACGACAGTTTCACCTACAACCTGGTGCAGTTGATGGGCGAGCTGGGTGCCGATCTGTGCGTGGCTCGCAATGATCAGATCACGCTGGACGAGGTGCGCGCTCTGCGCCCGTCGCACATCGTCATTTCGCCAGGGCCGGGCACGCCCGATGACGGGGGCGTCTCGCTCGACGTGATCCGCGCCCTGGGGCCGACGACGCCCATCCTGGGCGTGTGCCTGGGCCATCAATGCATCGGACAGGCCTACGGCGGGCGCGTGGTGCGCGCCCCGCGCCTGATGCACGGCAAGACCAGTCTGATCTACCACAAAAACGCCGCCCTGTTCACTGGCGTGCCTAGTCCCTTCGAGGCCACGCGCTATCACAGCCTGATCGTCGAGGAGCCGCTGCCCGCCGATCTGCTGGTCACGGCTTTCACCGAGGCGGGCGAGGTGATGGCGTTGCGTCACAAAGAGCATCCGGTGGTGGGGGTGCAGTTCCATCCGGAAAGCATCCTCACCCGCTTCGGGACACGCATCCTGCAGAATTTCCTGGAGAACCGGCTATAGGAGAAGGATCAGTTTTTGGTAAGGGTATGTCCCTGTTGACTAACGACCGATCCCTGACAACTGACACACGAGGGAAAAACCATGACCCCAGCCCTGGACATTCAACGAGCCATAGACATCATCAGTCGCTTCGGACAACTGCGCGCCGAAGAGGCCGAAGCGGTGATGAATCAGATCATGCGCGGAGAGGCGACCGATGCTCAGATCGGCGCTTACTTGATGGGTCTGCGCATGAAAGGCGAGACCGAAGCCGAGATTCTGGGCAGCGCCCGCGCCATGCGC